>DATNMZ010000420.1:0-3621 GCA_035602095.1 Thermoanaerobaculia bacterium | reverse complement strand
CGCGAATCTGATCGACGGAGAATGGCGCTCGGACGGAAGCCTGCGCGCGATCGAGGAACAGATTCGAAAGGGACACGATCCGATGCCGAAGTTCGAGGGAAAACTGACCGCAGAGGAGATCCGGGAGACGGCGGCCTGGGTCCTCGAGCTCCGGCGGCTGGCGCTCAAGAAAAGATGACCCGGCGAATTCCCCTCTTTCCGCTGCCCGGGGTGGTCCTGCTCCCGAGGACACTCCTCCCGCTCCACATCTTCGAGCCCCGCTATCGCCAGATGGTCGCGGACGCCCTCTCCGGAGACCGGACGATCGGAATGGCCCTGTTGAGGGGAGGAGTCGAATCGGATGCCGGCGAATCGCCGATCTACGCGGTCGGCGGCGCGGGCGAGATCATCGAATCGGAGGAGCTCGAAGACGGCCGCTACAACATCCTGCTCGAGGAGAGGTTCCGCTACCGGATCGTGGAAGAGACTTCGTCCGCACCCTACCGGGTCGCGACCGTCGAGCCGATCGCGGCGGCGCCGTTTTCGAGCGCCGAAGAGGAAGCGCGCGTGGCGGAGCTGACGTCGAAGGTCTTCGCCGTCGTGCGGACGGAGATCGAGCTGCCGCCTCTGCCCGAGGGAGACCTTCCCGTCGAACGCCTGGCTTCGGAAATCGCGCTGAGGCTGCGCTACCGTCCCGAAGAGCTTCAGGCGCTGCTCGAGATCGACTCGCTGGCGTCCCGCTTCGCGGCCCTGATCGGCCGAATGGTGGAATGGCAGAAGCGGTTGGAATTCCTGGCCGACTTTCGCCCGGCGGATCCCGACGCGTCGAGGAATTAGCTGCCAGGTGTCAGGTGTCAGGCGTCAGGTGTCAGCATCGCCTATCAGTGTTCCGGCCCAACTGATAACTGAAAACTGATAACTGACGACTTCCCCGTCACATCTTCTGCGCCGTGCTCGCGTTCAACGCCCGGTCGTGCGCCCAGCTCTTGATCGCCTTGATCTGCTCCTCCATGGTGATGGAGAGCGGAACGGTCGCGGAAAGCACCCGATGCAGGTCTTCCTCGGTGACGGTCCGGGCTTCGGAGTACGCCTCGACCACCGCGGAGATGACCGCCTGCTCGATCTCGGCGCCGTTCCAGCCCTTCGTCGCCTTCGCGAGGAAAACGAGATCGAACCGACCCGGATCGCAGCGGTTCTTGCGGAAATGGATCGCGAAAATCTGCTTGCGCTCCTCCTCCGTCGGCAGATCCACGAAGAACACCTGGTCGAATCGCCCCTTGCGGATGATCTCCGCGGGGAGCAGCTGAATTCGGTTGGCCGTAGCGGCGACGAAGACGAGAGCGCTCTTCTCCTGCATCCACGTCAGGAACCCGGAGAAGATGCGGGACATCGCCGCGTCGCCGCCCTCCCGGTACCCGCCGACGCCCATTTCGATCTCGTCGATCCAGAGAACCGCCGGCGCGACCGCCTCGACGGAACGCAGAGCCCGCAGGAACGTGCTCTCCGGGTTGTCCGTGCCGAAGACGGCGTTCATGTCGAGCCGGAAAAGAGGAAGGTTCCAAACGGTCGAGATGGTCTTGACGCAGAGGCTCTTTCCACAGCCGGAGATCCCCATGAGAAGGAGACCCTTCGGAATCGGTATTCCGGCGTCGAGCGCCTCCTTGGAAAAGAGCGCCTGCCTCTTCTTGAGCCAGGTCTTGAGCGTCTCGTATCCTCCGATGTCGTCCAAGGAATACCGGGGCGGCACGAACTCGAGCACCCCTTCCTTCTTCGACATCTGCTCCTTCTCCGCGAGCACCTCGAGGAAGGCGCCTTCGTCGAAGGTCTTGCGCTGGGCGAAGGTCTTCGTCAGGAGATGGCCGATCTCGTCCGCCGTCAGACCCCGCATCGCGAGGGAGAGGCGCTTGACGGCGCCGTCGTCCATGGACTGCGGGCCGAGACGCCGGCGAACGCCGGCGTCGATGATCCGCGAGATCTCCGCCTCGTCGGGGAGCTCGTACTCGATGACGTAGATCTCCTTTTTCAGGTCTTCCGGCAGGTCGAGACGCGGAGAGACGAGGAGAACGTGCCGGCCCCGGTCCTTCAAGCCGCGATACAGATCCCGCAGCCGCCGGACGATCTCCGGCTTCGAGGAGGACGGGAAGTCCTTCAGGAGGTAGAAGGCCTTTCCCGGCGCCTGGAGGATCGCATCCAGCGCCTTCAACGGATCCCGCGTCTCCGGCACCGGCATGCCGTCGACGAGCAGCCCGTCCACGACCGACCAGATCCCGAAGGGCACCGGCTCGCCGAAGAAAGTCTTCGCAAAATGCTGAATGAGCCTCTCGACACGGGGCTCCTCCCAGCTCTGGATGTACACCAGCGGGTGGCCGCCGACGAGCGCGCGGCGGATCTTGTCCATCGCCCGGGGAGGCGCCTGGACCGCGGCGGCCGTCGTCGTGGCAGTGCTCATCTGCATCCATTCTAACCGGCGGGATTGCCGGGGCCCCCTCGGGCCGCCTCCGCGTCGTCTACAATCGCCCCCCGAATGCCCAATTCCGAGCACCTGGCGCTCCTCCTCTCGCCCGAGTGGAACGCGTGGAGGTCCCGCAACACAAACGTCACGCCCGATCTGACCGACGCGAACCTGTCGGGGGCAAACCTGGCGGGAAGGGACCTGCGGCGCGCCGACCTTTCGCGCGCGAACCTGTCCGGCGCGAAGATCGACGGGGCCGACATGACGCGGGCGACCCTCGACGGCACGCGGTGGCAGGGCGCCTCCGCGGCCGGCGTCATCCTGGAGCATTGCCGCCTGGACGGGCTCGATCTTTCGAAGCTCTTCCTGGCCGGCGCGCGGCTGCGCTCCGCGTCGCTGCAGGGATGCGCGCTGCTCGAGGCGGACCTCGCCGGCGCCGACCTCACCTTCGCGAAGCTCGAAGGGTCGGATCTGACGGGAGCGAATCTCGCGGGAGCGAAGCTCTGCGACGTGAACTTCCGGGGCGTGCGCACCGCCGGCGCCCACTTCGACGGGGCCGACTTTTCCCGCTGTCTCCTGGAGGGAGTCTCCGCGCGGCGGGGCTCTTTCCCGAACGCGAACTTCGAGGGAGCGAACCTGAAGACGGCCGACTTCTCCGGAGCGGACCTGCGCCGCGCGCGCTTCCTCCGCGCGAACCTGCGCCAGGCGGCGTTGAACGCGGCGGACTGCGAGGGAGCCGACTTCACCGACGCCGACCTCGAGCTGGCGTCGGCCGTCGAGGCGAATTTCACGGGCGCGAACCTCGAAAGGGCCCGGATGCGCAAGATGGAGCTGCGCAGCGCGCTGTTTCTGGACGCGACAGGAAAGGACGTCTCTTTCGCGGAGTCCAAGCTGATCGAGGTGGACTTGCGCGCGGTGCGGTTCGAGAGCGCGAATTTTCAGAGTTCGGACCTCTCGAAGGCCATCTTCGCAAGGGCCAACCTGAAGCCGTACTCCTTTGGCGGCGCCCGATTCTCCGGAGCGGACTGTTCGGAGACGCAGGCGGAGGGGGTCAACTTCAGCCGGGCGGACCTGTCGCTCGGAAACTTCCGGCTCGCGAACTTGAAGCGCGCGAACCTGTCCGGTGCGCGTGCCTTCGATGCGGACCTCTCCGGCACGATGCTCGTCGGTGCGAACCTCCAGGGCGCCAA
>DATNMZ010000419.1:0-4054 GCA_035602095.1 Thermoanaerobaculia bacterium | reverse complement strand
GCGAGGCGTACCGGATGATCCAGTACGGGGATGCCGACTCGGCGATCGCCGGAGGAACGGAGGCGGTCATCACTCCGCTCGCCGTCGGCGGATTCTCCGTCATGCGCGCTCTCTCGACGCGCAACGAAGACCCGCAGGGCGCGTCCCGCCCCTGGGATCGGGAGCGGGACGGCTTCGTGATCGGAGAGGGCGCGGGGCTGGTGATCCTCGAGGAGATGGAGGCGGCCAAGAAGCGAGGCGCGCGGATCTATGCCGAGCTCGCCGGCTACGGGCTTTCGGGCGACGCGTTTCACATCGCGGCGCCTTCCGAGGATGGGGACGGTCCCGCTCGCGTCATGAAGAACGCGATGGAGGATGCCGCCATTGGACCGGAAGACGTGGACTACATCAATGCGCACGGCACGTCGACGCCTGCCGGCGACAAGGCCGAGACTCTCGCCATCAAGATCGTCTTCGGCGAGCACGCGCGCCGGGTCGCCATCTCGTCGACCAAGTCGATGACCGGACACCTCCTCGGAGCGGCGGGGGGCCTCGAGACCGCGATCTGCGCGCTCGCCGTGCACGACCAGGTGATGCCGCCCACGATCAACTACGAGAATCCCGATCCGGAGTGCGACCTCGACTACGTGCCGAACGAGGCGCGGCGCGGGCCGATCCGCTACGCGCTGTCGAATTCCTTCGGCTTCGGCGGCACGAACGGGTGCCTGGTCCTCAAGAGGATGACGTGATGCTCCCGTTTCGCCCTGCCGTCGCGCCGCCGCAGGATGCCGGTCCCGGGCATCCGTCCGCGTGAACAGCCTCGTCGCGATCGCTTACGTGCCGGACACGGAATCGAAGATCCGGATCGCCTCGGGCGGCGCCTGGATCGACGAGACGGACGTGAAGTTCATCGTTTCCCCGTACGACGAGTTCGCGCTCGAAGAGGCCCTGAAGACGAAAGAGGCAAAAGGGGCCGGAACGGTGACGGTCGTCTCCGTCGGACCCGAGCGCGTCAAGACGGGCCTGCGCGAGTGTCTGGCCCGCGGGGCGGACGATGCGATCTGGATCGACACCGGCGAGACGAAGAGCCTCGACGCGCTCGGCGTCGCGAAGGCGCTCGCGGCCGCCGCGAAGGGCGCGGCGTTCGATTTCTTCTGGTTCGGCCAGAAGGGGGTCGGACCGGACGACTCCCTCGTCGGACCCATGACCGCGGAGCTTCTCGGCCTCCCGCACGTCGCCAACGTCGTTCACCTCGAGATCGGAGACGGGAAGGTGACGGCGAGCCGCGAGATCGAGGGCGCGCACGAGATCGTCGAATGCGCGCTGCCGGCGGTCCTCACCGCCCAGAAGGGCTTGAACGAGCCTCGCTACGCGTCGCTCAAGGGCATCATGGGGGCGAAGAAGAAGACGATCGTGGAGAAGAAGCTCGCGGAGCTCGGCGTCCCCGAGGCGAACCCTGCGGCCGCCAAGACCCGCTGGCGAAGGCTCGAGCTCCCACCGCCGCGCCAGGCGGTGAAGCTCGTGCCCGCCGAGGATCCCGCGGCCGCCGCGCGAGAGCTCGTGAGGCTCCTCCGGGAGGAGGCGAAGGTAATTTGACGAGGAGTTGTCAGTTTTCAGTTGTCAGTTCTCAGTTCGAAACGAGCCG
Source organism: Thermoanaerobaculia bacterium (assembly GCA_035602095.1). Classification (GTDB taxonomy): domain Bacteria; phylum Acidobacteriota; class Thermoanaerobaculia; order UBA5066; family Gp7-AA6; genus JALYUA01. The sequence continues at coordinate 2,430 of DATNMZ010000419.1, read as the reverse complement.
CCTGGCTGATAGCTGATAGCCAAAACTGATAACTGACAACTGTTAACTGATAACTCTCATCCATGAAATTCCTCGTCTTCATCGAACAGCGCGACGGCAAGATCCGGAAGGCGTCGCTCGAGGCCCTCTCCCTCGCCCGGAGTCTCGCCGGCTCGCCCGTCGCGGCGGTGCTGCCCGGCAAGGGCGTCGGTTCGCTCGCGAAGGACCTCGGCCGGTATGGAGCGGGGGTCGTCTATGTCGCGGACCGCGACGAGCTGGCGCTCTACAGCACCGAAGGTTACGTCGGCGCTCTCGACGCCGCGGCGAAGAAGGAGAGCCCGGAAGCGGTGCTGATCGCCGCGACGGCCATGGGCAAGGACGTGGCGCCGCGCTTCGGCGCCCGAAACGACTCGGGAGTCCTCTCGGACGTCATGGACCTGCGCGTCGAAGAGGGCCGGCTCGTCGGCTGGCGCCCGGTCTATTCCGGCAAGGCGCGGGCGGAGGTCGACTGTGGCGCGTCGAAGGTGCAGGTGGCGACGACGCGGCCCAACGTCTTTCGGGCGGAGGCGAAGGACGCGGCGGAGCCCCGGATCGAGGCGCTGGAGCTGCCGGCGATCTCGCCGCGCGCGCGGGTCGCCCGCGTGGAGACCCCGGAGTCGCGCGAGCTCGACGTCTCGGAAGCCGATGTCATCGTCTCCGGCGGGCGCGGGATCAAGGGTCCCGAGAACTGGCCGATGATCCGCGAGCTCCAGCAGGCCCTGGGCGCCGCCCTGGGCGCCTCGCGCGCCGTGGTGGACGCCGGCTGGATCGACCATCAGCATCAGGTCGGCCAGACGGGGAAGGTCGTCTCGCCGACGCTCTACGTCGCCTGCGGGATTTCCGGAGCCATCCAGCATCTCGCCGGCATGGGCACCTCGAAGGTGATCGTCGCGCTGAACAAGGACCCGAACGCGCCGATCTTCCAGGTCGCGACTTACGGGATCGTCGGAGACATTTTCCAGACCGTGCCCGAGCTCGCGAAGGCCGTCCGGGCGGCAAAGGCAGAGTAGGAGTAGCTATCCGCTCTCAGCTTTCAGCTCTCAGCCTGAAGAGCGTAGACGGTCTGGCTGACAGCCGATAGCCGACAGCTGAGAGCGAGACCGGGAAACTGAGAACCATGACCGACCATCTCCTCATCCCCACCGCCCGATCCGTCGCCGGCCTTCCCGGGCGGCTTCTCTTCGGCGCGCTCGTCGCCCTCGCCGTGCTCGCGTTCGTGTACTCGGTCGGCCGGCGGATCCGGGTCCTTCTCGCGGGGTCCCCGGAATATCGCTTCGACCGAATCGGGCTGCGGATCAAGCGGACGCTCGAGTACGCCTTCGCGCAGAAGCGGATGTTCCGCGATCTCTACGCGGGCATCTTTCACATCCTGATCTTCGCGGGCTTCGTCGTCCTCATCGTGCGCTCCCTCTCTCTCGTGGTCGAGGGGCTCGTCCCGGGGTTTACGCTCCTTCGCGGCGCCTCGGGCAACGCGTACACGCTCGTCAAGGACGTCTTCGAAGTCCTCGTGCTCGTGGGCGTCGCCATGGCCGTGTACCGCCGCGCGTTCGCGCGCCCGCCCCGGCTCGATCTGACGGCGGACGCCTGGTTCATCCTCTTCTTGATCGCGCTGCTCATGGTGACGGACCTCGTGGCCGACGGGGCGCGCGCCGTCCTGACGCCGACGGGACTCGATCTGCGCTGGTCTCCCGCCGTGGCCGCGGTCTCGCGGATGCTTCGCGGGCGCTCGCCGGAGCGGCTCGCGGCGCTGTACCAGACCTGCTGGTGGATTCACCTCGCCGACCTCCTCTTCTTCGTCAATTACCTCCCGTATTCGAAGCATTTCCACATCCTGGCGTCGATCCCGAACATCTTCCTGATGAAGCTCGAACCGATGGGCCGGCTCGGAACTCCGGACCTGGAGAACTCGGAGAGGTTCGGCGTTTCGCGGGTCGAAGACCTCTCGTGGAAGTCGATGCTGGACGGGTACACCTGCACCGAATGCGGCCGCTGCCGCGTCGTGTGTCCGACCGCCTTGACGGGGAAGCCGCTCGACCCGCGTCTCTTCATCGCCTCGGTGCGGGACGCCGTGTACGAGGCCACGCCCTCGATCCTGGCGGCCGAGTCCGGGCGCGGGAACGGCGAGGCTCTTGCCGCGCGGCGGGACCTGATCGGGGGCTGGGTGACGGAGGACACGATCTGGGCCTGCACGACGTGCGGCTACTGCACGGCCGCCTGCCCGGTCTTCATCATTCCGGCGGTGGACAAGATCGTCGAGATGCGGCGTCACCTGGTGCTCGAGAAAGCCGAGTTTCCGAGGGAGATGCAGACGGCGTTTCGCGGAATGGAGGTAAACGGGAATCCCTGGGGGATGGCGGCGTCTTCGCGCGGGGACTGGGCGAAGGACCTTCCCGTGATGACGATGTCGCAGGC
>DATNMZ010000418.1:0-5480 GCA_035602095.1 Thermoanaerobaculia bacterium | reverse complement strand
ATACCCGGTGATCCGCTCGGCAGCCGCGTTGATGGACGTGAACCGCCCCTCGAGATCGAGCGTGAAGACGATATCGTTGGCGCTCTCGAACAGTTCGCGGTACCGCTCCTCGGCCTTCCGGCGGGCCCGGCGCTGCCCCGCTTGATCGAGCTCTCGCTGGATAGCCGGAAAAAGACGCTTCAGGTTCCCTTTGAGTAGGTAGTCGTGGGCGCCGGCCCGCATCACCTCGACGGCGATGTCCTCCCCGACGCTCCCGGAGACGATGATGAAGGGAAGATCGATTTCCAGCTGCTGGAGCAGAGCGAGGGCGGCCGGCGCGCTGAAACTCGGCATGTTGTAGTCGGCGACGACCAAATCCCAGCTTCGCCCTTCGAGGGCGGACCGCATCGCCCCGGCCGTATCGACGCGCTCCCAGGACACGTCGTAGCCCGCGCGCTCGAGCTCGCGCACCAGGAGGGTCGCGTCGTCTTCCGAGTCCTCGACGATGAGGACCCTGAGCGGTTCCGCCATCAGGCTCCTCTACGGGCGGGCGGGCCCTCGTTCAAGACGAGCCAGTAGAGGCCCAGTTGCCGCGCCGCCTCCAGGAACTCATTGAAATCCACGGGCTTGCGCACGTAGCTGTTGGCCCCGAGCGCGTAGCCCTTGACCAGATCCTGGTCCTCCTTCGACGAGGTCAGTATGACGACCGGCAGCAGCTTCGTTCTTTCGTCGGCGCGCAGACGCCGCAAGACCTCCAGGCCGTCGATCTTCGGAAGCTTCAAATCGAGGAGGATCATCGCGGGCATCTCGTTGACGTCCCGCCCCGCATGGCGCCCCGTCGCGAAAAGGTAGTCGAGCGCCTCCACTCCGTCGGCCGCCTGGACGATGCGGTTGGCAACGTTGTTCTTCTGGAAGGCGCGCACCGTCAACGCGACGTCGTCCGGGTTGTCTTCGACGAGCAGGATCGTTTTTTCCGCCATCGCTCCTCCTTCTCGCTACAGGGTGAACCGGAAAGTTGCTCCGCCGTCCACCGTCCCCTCCGCCCAGACGCGTCCGCCGTGCCGGTGGATGATTCGCTGCACCGTGGCGAGGCCGATGCCCGTGCCGGGGAACTGGGCCTCGGAATGGAGCCGCTGAAACGCGCCAAAGAGGTTGTGGGCATAAGCCTTGTCGAAGCCGGCTCCGTTGTCGCGGACGAAGTACGACAGCACACCGTCTTGCCGTTCGACACCGAACTCGACACGCGCGTTTTTGGTCTTCGACGTGAACTTGAAAGCGTTGCCCAGCAGGTTCTCCAGGACGAGCTGCAGGAGCGCCTGGTCCCCTTCGACGACGACGCCATCCGCGATCCGTATTTCCACTTGCCGATCCGGCTCCACGCGCGCCAGCTCGGCCACGACACCGCCGGCCGTCTTGCTCAAGTCGACCCGCGTCCGTTGCAGATCCGCCCGGGTGACCCGCGAGAGCTTGAGCATGTCGTCGATCAGGTGTGCCATCCGGCTGGCGCCCTTGCGAATCCGGACGAGCGCGGCCCGTCCGGTGTCCCCGAGCCCCTCCCCGTGATCCTCGAGGAGGACCTGGCTGAACCCGTCGATCGCCCGCAGCGGCGCCCGAAGGTCGTGGGAGACGGAGTAGGCGAACGACTCCAATTCCTTGTTGGCCGCCTGGAGCTGCATGGTCCGCTCGGCGACGCGTTGCTCGAGGTCGACGTTGAGCTTTCGGACCTCCTCCTCGGTCTTTCGCAAGGCTGTGTCGCGCTCCTGAATCTGCGCGAGCATTCCGTTGAACGAATCGGTCAGTTGTCCAATCTCGTCGTCGCTCACCTTCCGGGCGCGGAGCGCGTAATCCTTCTGCTCGGAGACTTGTCGGGCCGTTCCCGCCAGGTCGAGGATCGGCGCGGAAACACGCTTCTGGAGCCGGTTCGAGAACGTGAAGGCAACGCCGAGAGAGCTGGCGACGGCGAACGCGACGAGTGCGGCGTAGATTCGAAACCGTTCGCTCATGGCGGACAAGTCGGACTTCAAGTAGACCGTTCCAAGCTGACGATTCCCTTGCGCGACGGGGAGAGAGACGACGACGTGTTCCCCTTCGAACCGACCCCCATCGAGCCTGGGAGGGGGCGGAAAGGACTCCGTCGGCGCGTCGGCCGGATATTTCGCAAACACGCGGCCGTCCCGGTCATACAGGCAAGCGGCCACGATGTGTGGATCCATCCGGAAAGCGGAGAGAACCTCCCTGGCGTCCGCCTCGTTCTGGAACGCCAACGCAGCGGTGGAGTTGGCCGCGATGATTCCGCCGCGAGTGGCGAGCCCCCGCACGATGTCCTTGCGGAAACTGACGTACTCGTAAGTGATGAATACCGAACAGAAGATGGCGAGTACCGTGATGCTCGTGCCCAGGATGGCAATGATCAGCTTGCGCTGGACGGTGTCCGGACCACGTGCCATGACAGCCCTATTTCGCCCGAACGATTTGGGCTTGCCGGAGCAACTGGGAGCTGATCGACAGCTTCGCCATCCTGGCCGCTTCGACGTTGATTCGCAGACGAAGCCTGTTTTCGACGATGAGGAACTGGATGATGCCGTTCTGTGTGGTGAAAAGGTCCGTCTCGCCGACAGAAAGGATGTGTCTGCCGTCGAGGGAAGCGAGAATCTGATTCAGCCTCGGCGTCTCCGATGCGCTCACGTACAGGATGTGGCAGGTCGAAATCTCCTGCACGTCCCGGTGGCGGCGAACCACGATCTTGCGGTTGCCGATCGCCTCGCGGGCAACGATTTCGTCCAGGCTCTTGCCGAACGGATCCTCGCCGAGGATGCACATGACGAAGGGTGAGCTCGCTTCCGGAAACGCCTCCGGTGGCCACTCGACGAACTGCGCAAAGTTGAAGAGAAACGCAGCCTTGAGGTCGTACTCCCGGGTGAGTTTGGGCCGGGTTTCGGCGGCGCCAAGGTCGAGCGTGATGAATGCAGCGAGCGCCGAAAGGGCGGCCAGGCGGGCCCAGGTGCCCCGCGATCGGGACGCCGACAGCGCCGGAGTCGGGGTGCTCATCCCTTCGACTCTTCGCGGGGCGCGGGGCTAGCCAACGGTGGTCGACCTCAAAACCGGCATGTGACCTTGCCGTAGACGCTGCGCCGGATCTCTCGTCTCGCCGCAGGCGTCCCGAATTCGGGATGCTCGGGATCCGCGAGATTCGAGCCCACGACCGAGATCTCCAGATTCTTCGAAGCGTGCCAGCCGAGGCGAGCGTCGAACGCAACGTATCGGGGGACGCTTTGATTCGGAAGAGCATCCACGTAGCGGATCCTGGTGTCGAGCTCGATGCCCCGGGGCAGATCGAGGCGGGACTCGAGGAAGGCCGCATGGCGAGGGGAGTCACCCTCCTGCCGGACCTGCGTCGTATCGGTACTCCCCGGCCGGCGGCTCAGGCTCAGGTGAAAGAGGGTGTAACCGGCATTCAGCCGCCACCGGGTAATGGGTTGATAGCTGGCCTCGAGCTCCACGCCGTAGCTCTTTCCTTTGAGACCGTTCGCAAAGGTCAGCGGCGGACCGCTCTCCAGGCTGATCAGGTCCTTGTAGACGTTATAGAAAGTCGCCGCGGACGCCGTGAGCGTGGCCGTCGGCTGAACCTTGTACCCCGCCTCGAAAGCGTAGACAGTCCCCGATTCGACGGTCGGGCCACCCGCCAGAAGGTACGGCGGCTGGCCGGGCACGAAAAGTTCGCGATCGATCCTCGATGGCGTACGCACCGCCCTCGAGATGGCTCCCCAGACCGTCTGCTCTCGCGAGGGAGTCCACGCCAAGCGCCCGCTGGGCTCGTACTCGAAGCCCGTGTAGTCGTTGTGCTCGAATTTCGATCCCAGAGCCAGGTGAAGCCGGTTCTCGACGACGGTGACCTCGTCCTGGATGAAGGCCGTCACGAGATTTTGGGTCAGGTTGGGAGGCAGGAACGCCAGCGCAGGCGAGTTGTCGACATGGTCGTTTGTGTAGCGATATCCAAAGCCCCAGACGACGTCGTGCCCTCTCGCCAGGTTGAAGCGATGGCGGATGTCGAGGTCGAGAGTGTCGAGCTTCTCGCCGAAGGTCTGAGGGATGTTCCGATTCGTCCGGTCGTAATAGGCCTGGATCTGCAGGTCCGAGCTGGCCGAAAATCGCTTCGTCCAGCGCCCCAGAATGTTGCCGCCCGACAGGTCGATATGGCCCGGCGTCGGCTGCGCGACCGAGCCGTCGTAGACATCCGACTGAAGCGTGAGGAGATCGTCGGCCCCGGACTTCCAGTCCACGCGAAATCCGAACTGTCCCATCCGGAACCGATCATTGGCGTCTCGTCCGCCCGGCCGATCGGCGCCGTCTCGATCGAAGTACTTCCCGTACACGCGGAAATATGCGTTCGGTCCAAGCCGGCCTCCGTACCTCACGCCGGCGAACCCCCGCTCCTCGTTCCCGCCCCCGCCGGTGACCAGAAGCCCCTGGGTCTGCTCCGCGCTCTTGGTGAGGATGTTGATCACGCCGTTGACGGCGTTGGCGCCCCACACGGTCGCTCCCGGGCCACGGATCACTTCGATTTGCGCGATGTCCTCCATGAGCGTGTCCTGCACGTCCCAGAAGACCCCCGAGTACAGCGGCGTATAAACGCTTCGTCCATCCATCAAGACGAGCAGCTTGTTCGCGGTCGTGCTGTTGAAGCCTCGGGCGGTGATGGCGTACTGACGCGAGTCGACCCGGGCGACCTCGACGCCCGGAATGTCGCGGAGGGCCTCCGGAATGCTCACGGCCCCCGAGCGGCGGATATCCTCGTCCGTTACGACGTGAATCGCCGCCGCAGTCTCCGAGAGCTTCTCCGGCTTCTTGGAGACGGAGGTGACCTCTATCTCGAATAACTCCTCCAGGCTCAATTTCTTGAGCTCGGTCGGAGGCCGAACGGCCTCCTCGGTCTGCGCCAAGGCGACGAGGGCGGAGAGCCCCAGGGCCGCGAGGACGAGGCCCGGGGTGCGCCAGCGGTGAAATCCGCGTTTCGACGACCGGGGCTCTCCGCTCGGTGACGGTCGTGATCGCTCCGGGGCGAGCCCTGGCGACGCTCGATGGAACGATCGCGCGAGTTCCGCCAGACTCCCCTCGCGCGTCACGCCCTCTCCGACAGCGGCTCGTTCCGGTTGGCGGGAGGTCGTTCAACGATCAGAATGGTCGCCATGCAGAGCCTGCCTGTAAGCTATTGATCAACGTCGGCGACAAACCGGGTACCGACGTTCCTTGCTTCGATTGGAACGCACCACGTCGCGAGACGCCATTAGGTGAATTCCCGAGTTTCGGTGGGGAAATCCCCTAGAACCTCTTAGGGTGAGTCAGAACTGCTCATTACCAGATGCGCCAACCCCTTCGTACGACGCTCCTCCTCCTGGCCGCTCTCCTCATGGGCTTCGCGGCGGTCGTAAATGCCGTCATCGCCGTTCCCCACTTGCGGGGTGACATGGTGGAGATCTATGTGCGACCGACTCTTCTGGGTG
>DATNMZ010000417.1:0-5002 GCA_035602095.1 Thermoanaerobaculia bacterium | reverse complement strand
TGCTTGAGCACGCGGTCGAAGTCGGCCACGGCTTCCTTGTACTTCTTCTGCGCGTAGTGGCACTCGCCGATCCAGTACTGCGCGTTGTCGGTCAGGTCGGTGTTCGGGTACGTGTCGACATACTCCTGGAAGCCCTGGACCGCGAGGGCGTACCGGCCCTTTCCGTAGTCGCCGTAGGCGGTGTCGTAGAGCTCGGCGGGGGAGGGTCGGCTCCCGGCGCCGCTGGACGGCCGGACGACCGCCGTGTCGGCGTCGGCGGAGGAATTCGAGGGCCGGTCGCGTTCGAGGGGACCGGGGCGCCCGGACGGGGTCGGCGCGGGAGCGGGGGAGGACGGCCCGCGCATCCGGGCGAGGTCCCCCTGCGTCTCCGCGATCTGTTGCGAGAGCTGGGAGAGGCGCCGGTTGGTGTCCTCGAGCTTCGCCTCGAGCTGCTCCATTTTCACCGTGAGCTCGCCCAGGCGTACGCCGGTGTCGGCGTTGCTCTTCAAGAGCTGCTGCGTCTGCTGGGAGACGTTCGCGTTCAGCTTCGAGACCTCTTCCTTGCTGGACGACTTGCGCTCGAGAGCCTGGATCTGGGTCTCGATGTCGGTCATCTGGCGGTGGAGGCCCTCGATGTCATCGGCCGAGACGCAACCGGCTCCGGCCAGCACCGCCGGCAGGAGCAGGGAAGGAAGGACGAGGGAGCGCCGGGGAAAGCTCATCGATCTTTCATCTCTTTTCTACCATCTACCTTTGCGTGAAAAGGAAATGGGCGCGGCGGTTCTGCTGCCAGCACTCTTCCGTGTCCTGGGTGCAGAAGGGCCGCTCCTTGCCGTAGGAAACCGTGCGGATCCGGGACGCGTCGACGCCGAGCGAGACTAAGTACTCGCGGGCGGCGTTTGCCCGGCGGTCACCGAGCGCGAGGTTGTACTCGGTCGTGCCGCGGTTGTCGCAGTGCCCCTCGATCAAGAACTGAGGGGTCGGGTTGTTCTTGAGCCAGGCGGCGTTCGCGGACAGGGTGGCGCGCGCATCGTCCCGCAGGTCGGCCTGGTTGTAGTCGAAGAAGATGTCCTTGAGGTATCCGGCCCGGTTCAAGCCCTCGACGTCTCTCGGGAGGTTTTCGGTTAAGACGGGTTGCGGGGCCGCCGGCGGAGGCGTCACCCGGGTCTCCGGCGGCGCCGAGGGGGCCTCGGTCGGCCTCGCCGATTCCGTCGTGGTGGGGGGCTTCTTCTTGCACGCGGCAAAGGGCAGCGTCGCCGCGACCAGGAAAACAACCGCGATGGCCCGGGACCAGTTCCTCTTCATTCCCGTCTCCTTCTCGTTAAGCGGTCGCGCGATCCAACGCGCGCGAGCGAAAAAACACGCGCTCCGACGCGCGCAAAACGAAAATTATAGCAAAGGCGGAGGCTCCCTTCGCTGCGATGGAGCTCACGGGAGCCAGACCGGCTGCATGTTGGAGCTGCCGCCTTCGGTCAGCTGCCGTTTGTTCTTCCCGTCGGTGGCGTCCATCGTATAGATCTGGGTCGACCCTGCCTTGCGCGCCTGGTAGACGATCTTCGTTCCGTCGGGGGACCACGCGGGGTGCCCGTTTGCGCCTTCGGACGTCAGCTGCACCGTGTTCCCGGTCGCGAAGTCCATCACGCAGATGTTGAAATCCCCTTCGTTGCGGCAGGCGAAGGCGATCTTGTCTCCCTTGGGCGACCACGCGCCCTCGTCGTTCCAGTTGCCGGCGTACGTCATCCGGCGGGCGCCCGTTCCTTCCGCGTCCATGACCCAGATTTGCGGCGTGCCGGTCTGGTCGGAGGTGTAGAGGATCTGCCGGCCCGTCGGCGACCAGTCGGGCGAGGCCTCGAGCGCGTGCGTGCTGGTCAACCGCCGCAGGCCGCCGCCCGACACGTTGATGGCGTAGATGTCGGCGTTGCCCTTCGCGGACCCGGCGAAGGCGATCTGCGTTCCGTCGGGCGAAAGCGCCGGCGACGCGTTCAGCTCGAGTCCGGTCGGAAGCTCCCTCGGCGCGCTCCCGTCCGCGCCCATGATCCAGATCTGAGGAAACCGGTGCACGTAGCTGGTGAAGACCACCTTGCCCGCGCGCGCGTCGGGGTTCAGGATCAGGGAGTGGTGGTTCGTCAGCCGCCGCGGATTGCGGCCGTCGAAGTCCATGCCGTAGATTTCCTTGTTGCGGGCGCCGTCCCGGTCGGAAACGAAGAGGATGGTGGACAGAAAGCTGCCGGGCTGACCGGTCAGCTCCTTCAGGATGTCGTTGGCGAGCGTGTGGGCGATGCGCTCCACGTAACCGACTCCGCCCGAATAGCGGCGGCCGAAGATCGTCTTGCGGGACTTCAAATCCCAGATGCGGGCCTCGACGGACACCCGATCCCCCGCGACATCGCCGCGCGTGTCCACCAGGATCTCGGCGCCCGTCGAAAGCCACCGCCCCGCGACCTCCGAAGACGCGACCTCGCGGGAGCCGGAAGGATCGTTCTTCGCCTCGGTGACCACGAAGGCGCTCGAGTAATCGAGGTCGGCCCGGAGCGCCGCGGTGAAGGGCTCGGAGACCCGGGACTGCAGCGCCGCGACGCCCGGAGCGAGCATCGGCGGGACGGCGATCGGCATCTTGCGCCCGCCGCCCGTGATCACGATGACGCCGCCCGGGGGGGAAGTCTGCCCCAGAGCCGGCACGGCCGCCGCCGCGACGGTTGAAAGCAATCCGAGAGCCGCGAGCGTGCGGAGCCGGGCGGGCAGCGTCATTCGAAGAGCACCGACAGGCTGACCCGGCCGCCCAGGAAATCGCCGGGCAGCGGCGGCAGAGGCGACGCGGCAACCACGGCTCTCACCGCGGCGCGATCGACGAACGGCAGGCCGCTCGACGTGACGAGCTCGACGTCCGTGATCGTTCCGTCCTTCTGGATGGAGAAGTGGACGACGGGAGACGTCGGGATCGTCGCGGTGGGCTTGAACCAGTTGGTCTCGATCGCGATCTTCACACGCTCGTAGTAGTAGGGGTAGTTGAACCCGGGCTGGTCGAACGTGAGGCCGCCGACGCCATTGCCCGCACCGGCGCCCGCCGTCGTGCCGGAGCCCCCGGCCGGGGGAGACGGAGCCGTCGAAGAAGACGGCTGCGCGGACGACGGGGCCTTTCCCTTTCCTTTCGGGTCGGTGAAAGCGGGCAGCGGCGGATTCTTCTTCGTCTGTTCCTTCGCCGGAAGCAGCTTCGCCTTCTCCGAGGGGGGAGGGGGGACCTCGTCCGGCGGCTTCAAGATCTTCGGTTTCTCCGCCGGCGGAGAGGGCTCCGGTGGAGCGGGAGCGGGCGCGAGATCGACGTTGCGCCCTTTGAGCGATCCGGCCGAACGCAGCCGGACGGCGAGAGTGCGTCCCGGCACGAAGCGCGCCGGGCTGGACAAGGTCGAGGCGACGAGAATTCCGGCGACGAAGGCGTGAAGCAGCAGCGCGAGGGTCCCGCCCGTCGCCCAGGGGAAGGACTCGTGCTCGCGCTCCGCGATGATCTTTCCGACGGCGTCCATCCCTACCTCGCCGTCCTCCGGCTGACGGGAGTCTCCGTGATCAACGCGAGGTTCTCGATTCCCATGCGGTTCAAGACGTCGAGGGTTTCGACGACGGTCCCGTAGGAGAGGGCGCGATCCGCCTTCAGGAAGACCGTCCGATCCTTGCGCATCCTCAAGAAAGCACCGAGTCGGTCCTTAAGCAAGCCACGGGCCACGGGCGTTTCGTTGATGTAGTAGAGCCCCTCCCGCGTGATGGAGAGGATGATCGGATCGTCGACGGTCGAGGGGATGTTCGTCGTCGCGGTCTTCGGCAGCGCGACCGCGACCCCCTGGTGCAGCATCGGAGCGGTGACCATGAAAATGATCAGGACGACGAGCATCACGTCGACGAGCGGCGTGACGTTGATGTCCGCCAGGTGGTCGTAGGGATCGCCGGTCTGCCGCTGAAAAGACATCGTACGGCGTCAGGCGGGAAGCGTCCGGCGCGCCGGGGCCGGCGGGTGCCCGCGTCCTTCGACGCCCGCTCGACTCCTCACGTCTCGCTTCCTGCTTTTACGGATCAGGTGAAGTTTCTCTCCGCCAGATTGATGAACTCCAGGGCGAAGTCCTCCATTCCCGCGCGCTGCTGGCGCACCTGGCCCATGAAGTAGTTGTAGAAGATCAGCGCGGGGATCGCGGCGGCGAGTCCGGCCGCCGTGTTCACGAGCGCCTCCGAGATGCCCGGCGCGACGGCGGCAATCGACGTCGAGCCCGTGTTTCCGATCGCACGGAACGACTGCATGATCCCCCAGACCGTTCCGAAGAGGCCGATGAACGGGCAAGCCGAAGCCGTCGTCGCGAGAAAGGTCATGTATTTCGTGAGGCGGGAAACCTCGACCCCGATCGCCCTCTCGAGCGCGCGTTCGACGCCGGCGATGTTCTTGATCAGGAGCTTGCCGGCCGGCGTGCCCGCGGCGGTGACGGCCGGGTCGTCGGGCCGGTTGGCCTTGACCTGGGCGTCCAGCTCGGCATAGCCGGCCTTGAAAAGGGTCGTCAGAGGAGAGTCCACGAGCTGGGCGGCAACGGCGTTGACTTCGGAGAATCTCTTCGATTTGCGGAAGAACGCCACGAACTTCTCGGACTGCCGCGCGACTCGCCGCAGCCGCAGGAACTTCGCGAAAATGATGACCCACGAAATGAGCGAAAAAAGGAGCAAAATACCGAGAACGACCTTGGCCGTGGGCCCGGTTTCCCGGAAAAAGACCAGCAGCGAGTCGCCGCCTGCCGGAAGGTTTTCCGCCCGGACGGGCTGCGCGAGCGCCACGATCATCGATTCCGACCGTAACATAGGCACCGGAGGCGGTCAAAGGGAATGCGCGGGAGCAACGAGCACGTTCTGATTGTCGTGAAGGATTCCGCGCGGTGCGTGGCTGTGTCGGAATTTCCGCGCGCGCCTGCGCCCCCCGCTGCTCCTTCCCTTTCCCTTTCCCCAGTCCGGCTCGGAGCGTGCGCAACTCTGTGCGCCGCGCTTTTCTTCTCCA
>DATNMZ010000416.1:0-2602 GCA_035602095.1 Thermoanaerobaculia bacterium | reverse complement strand
GGCTACCCCGCGTCGGCAGCGCTCGTCGGGCTGACCGTCGCAGGGCTGAAGCTTTTTCCCGGGCTGGCGGATTCGTCCGCAGCTCTTCTCCTCCTGCTCTCGGTCTTCCTCTCGGCCTGGATCTGGGAAAGCGGCCCCGGCGCGTTCGCCGCGGTGATCGCCACGCTCGCCTTCAATTTCTTCTTTCTGCCTCCGCTCTACACCCTGACGGTCGATGATCCGCGCAACGTCGCGGCGCTCGTCGTGTTCCTCGTCTCGGGACTCCTGATCGGCCGCCTCTCCGCGATCGGCCGCGAACGCCTTCGACTCGTCGAGGCCGAAAGGGCCGACCTCGCCAACCTGACGCGGCTGTCACAAGCCTTTCTTTCCGACACCACACGCGAATCGCTCCTGGGTGTCGCGGCGGACCGACTCCGCAGCGCTCTCCAGGCCCAATACGTTTCCATCCTTCTTTCCGAAGGGTCCGGAGCCCTCGTATCCAGAGCGGCGACTTCCGACCAAAAGATTCGGAGTGATCTCGCGGAGCTCGCCTATCGCCAGGGAAACTCAGCGGACTTTCCTTCCGAGCTCGGCGGGACGGACATCTACCTCCCGATCCCGATCGGGGTTCAGCGCGTGGGCGTGCTCGTCGCGCGCGGCATGCATTCGAGCGACCGGATGGCGGAGGGTTGCGCGGTCCTGCTCGGGCTGGCCCTCGAGCGCGAGCGTTTCGTGCGCCTGGAGAGAGAGGCGGAAGAGACGAAGACGAGCGATCAGATGAAATCGACGCTCCTCGCGGCGCTCGCCCACGATCTCAAGACGCCGGTCGCCGCGGCCCGCGCGGCGATCGAGAACTGGGCCGGGGAAGCGGGTACTTCGGAGAGCTCCCGGGTGGCCCTCGAGCAGATCCAGGCGCTCACGCGACGCATCGGAGAGCTGATGGACGTCGTGCGTCTCGATTCGGGGCTCTCGCGACCGCGGCGGGAGGTCGTGACCGCCGCCCAGATTGTCGAGGCGGCTCTCGCCCGGTTCGGGGACGCTCTCTCCGGACACTCGCTCTACCTGGACGTCGCGCCCGGCGAGATCTACGTGGAAGTCGACCCAAGCCAGCTGACCGAGGCGCTCGGCCACGGCCTGGAGAACGCCGCGCGCTACTCCCCCTCCGGGTCGGAGATCCGCGTCTCGGCCGGAGAACGCGAGGACGGGGTGTTCCTTCGGGTCGCGGACCACGGGTTCGGGATCCCGGCGGCCGATCGCCAGCGCGTCCTGGACCGATTCGTCCGCTTGCCCGCCGCCGAGTCTCTTCCGGGCACCGGCCTCGGCCTGGCGATTGCGCGCAGTCTCGTCGAGATGAACGGCGGAACACTCCGCCTCGATGAGGCCGCGGGCGGCGGCACGCTCTTCGAGATCGACATTCCCAGGGCGGCGCGATGAGCCGGATCCTCGTTGCCGACGACGAGGCGGCGATTCGCAAGGTCGTGCGCGACGCGCTCGAGAAGGCGGGACACGACGTCGAGACCGCCATCGACGGCGACGAGGCGGCAATTCTCTTCGAAGGGGGCGACTTCGACCTGGTCGTCACGGATCTGAACATGCCGAGACTCGATGGCCTGGAGCTCGTTCGCCGGGTGCGGCAGAGGTCGGCGGTGCCGATCCTCGTTCTCACCGTTCGCCAGGAGGAGCGCGAAAAAGTCCGCCTGCTCGATGCCGGCGCCGACGATTACGTGACGAAGCCTTTCGGAGTGAGCGAGTTCGTCGCCCGCGTTCGCGCCCTCTTGCGGCGCGTTGACGGACAGGCCGAGGTCTCAGCCGTGTCCCGGTTCGGGAACGTCGAGGTGGACCGCGAGGCTCGGACGGTCCGGCGCAAGGGACGGCTCATCCACCTGACGCCGACGGAGTTTTCGCTGCTCACGCTTCTGGTCTCCAAACCGGGCGGCGTCTGGACGCACAAGCAGCTGCTCGCCGCCGTCTGGGGCTCGACCGCCGGAGTTTCGAGCGACACGCTGCGGGTGCACATGGGAACTCTGCGGCGCAAGCTCGAGCCGGATCCCAACCGACCACGGTGGATCCGGACGGAGCCGTGGGTCGGCTACCGCTTCTCGCCGGAAGGGTGATCCCGGCTCGCCGTCTTTAGGGATTCTTTCGGGCTTCTTCCGGACTTCTTCGCCCCGCCGGGACGAACCTTGCTCCATGGAACCCGGGAATCCGGCCCTCGTCCTCCGGGCGGTCGGAAACACGGCTCTCGCTCTCGCGGGCGTCGTCGCGTTCGCGCTCGCCTGGACCGTGGCCGACTTGTCCGACGGCGCGCGGGGGCTCATCTCCTTCGGCGCGTCGCTCTTTTTCGTTGTCCTGTTCCACGAGGCTTCGGCCTCCTGGCGGAACCTGCGCGACGCGCGCCGGAATGGAGAAGGCCATGTCTGAGGCTCGCAACGTTTCGCGGTTTCGTGCCGGCACGCGCCGCCCCGCGCCGGCTTCGCCCGGGGGAGACGTTCGCGCGTCCGGGCGGCAGGCTTCGGGCCGCCGGCGCGCCCTCCTGCTGGGTGCTCTCGCGATCGCTGCCATCGCCGGCTTCGGACTCGCCGCCGCGCTTCCAAGCGTTCGTGGCGGGCTTCGGGCGGCGCTC
>DATNMZ010000415.1:0-4697 GCA_035602095.1 Thermoanaerobaculia bacterium | reverse complement strand
GTCTGCCTTCTCGCGTCTCGCGTCTCCCGTCTGCCGTCTCTCGTCTCCCGTCTCCCGACTCCCGTCTCCCGTTTCCCGCCTGCCACCTGCCGCCGGTTGCGGTACGCTCCGCGGCTGCAACGCCCAGCAGGAGGAATCGTGAAATCGACGCTGCGCTTCGGTCTCGTTCTGCTTACCTCGTCGCCGATGCTCGTTCCCGCCCAGCAACCGACACCCGCGCCCACGCCCTCGCCCGCTTCGGTCGCGCCCCGAGAGAAGGGCGACCCGCTCGTGCGCTCCCGGAGCGAGCCCTCGGGCGAGGAGCAGGCCCGGACGAAGACGGGCAAGGGAAGCAATGCCGAGAAGGAGAAGCCGGCCGCGCCAAAGGGCGGCTTTCAGTCGGAGACTTTCAAGGGGCTCGAGCTGCGGTCGCTCGGGCCGGCCCTGACCTCGGGTCGCATCACGGACATCGCGGTCGATCCCCGAAACACGAGCCGCTGGTTCGTCGGAGCCGCGGACGGCGGCGTCTGGCGGACCGGCAACGGCGGCGTCACCTTCCAGCCCGTTTTCGACGCCGAAGTCTCCCACTCGATCGGCTGCGTCACGATCGATCCCAAAGATCCCTATGTCGTCTGGGTCGGGAGCGGAGAGAACAACAGCCAGCGCGTGGTCGGCTACGGCGACGGCGTATACCGCTCCGAGGACGGGGGCGAGTCCTGGAAAAACATGGGCCTGAAGTCTTCCGAGCACATCGCGAAGATCGTCATCGACCCGCGCGATTCCAACGTCGTATACGTCGCGGCGCAGGGGCCGCTCTGGGGCCCGGGGGGCGACCGCGGCGTCTACAAGACGACGGACGGCGGGAAGACGTGGAAGTCCTCGCTCTCGATCAGCGAGAACACGGGCGCCACGGACGTCCTCCTCGATCCGCGCGACCCCGACGTGCTGTATGCGGCCGCGTATCAGCGCCGGCGGCACGTGTTCACGTTGATCGACGGCGGTCCGGAGTCGGCCATCTACAAGTCCGCCAACGCGGGCGCCACCTGGAGAAAAGTCACGACCGGGCTTCCGAAGGAAGAGATGGGGCGCATCGGTCTGGCGGTCTCCCCGGCGTCGCCCGACGCGGTCTACGCGATTATCGAAGCGGCGAACAAGGCCGGCGGGTTCTACCGCTCGACCAACCGGGGCGAGACCTGGGAAAAGAGAAGCGACTACGTGCCCGGCAGCCCGCAGTACTACTGCGAGATCTTCGCCGACCCGAAGCAGAAGGACCGCGTCTACTCGATGGACGTCTGGATCCAGGTAACCGACGACGGCGGCAAGACGTTTCACAAGCTCGGCGAAGCGTCGAAGCATCCCGACAGCCACGCGATGTGGATCGACCCCGACCACACGGAACATTTCGTCGTCGGCTGCGACGGCGGCATCTACGAGAGCTTCGATGGCGCCGCGACGTGGCGCTTCGCGGCCAACCTTCCCGTCACGCAGTTCTATCGGGTGAGCGTCGACAACGCGTCTCCGATCTACAACATGTTTGGCGGCACCCAGGACAACTTCAGCCTGGGCGGGCCATCCCGCACGGCAAACATCCACGGCGTGGCCAACTCCGACTGGTTCGTGACCGAGGGAGGCGACGGTTTCCAGAGCCAGATCGATCCGGAAGACCCGAACACGGTGTACGCGGAGGCGCAGTACGGCGTGTTGACGCGTTTCGATCGGAAGACGGGCGAGAGTCTTCTCATTCAGCCGCAGGCGCGCCCCGGCGAGCCGCCGCTGCGGTGGAACTGGGACTCTCCCCTCCTGATCAGTCCTCACAGCCACACGCGTCTCTACTTCGCCGCGCAGCGGGTCTTCCGCAGCGACGATCGGGGAAACACGTGGAAGCCGGTGAGCAACGACCTGACGCGCCAGATCGACCGAAACAAGCTCAAGGTCATGGGCCGCGTGTGGCCGGCCGACGCCGTGGCGAAGAACGCGTCCACCTCGTTCTACGGAAACATCGTCGCCCTTTCCGAGTCGCCGCTCCAGGAAGGGCTCCTGTATGCGGGTACCGACGACGGGCTCATCCAGGTGACGGAGGACGGAGGCACGACCTGGCGAAAAGCGGCGCCGGCCGCCGGAGTTCCGGACGCCGCCTACGTGAGCCGCCTCACGGCCTCGCCCCACGACGCGAGCACCGTGTACGCCTCCTTCGACAACCACAAGAACGCGGACTTCAAGCCGTACGCCGCTCGGAGCACCGACCGCGGGCGCACCTGGAGCTCGATCGCCGGCGACCTGCCGGCCCGCGGCAGCGTCTGGGCGGTCCTCGAGGACCCGGGTCAGCGCGATCTCCTGTTTGCCGGGACCGAGTTCGGCCTCTTCTTCACCCGCGATGCGGGCCGCCGCTGGCTGAAGCTGACCGGCGGATTTCCGAACGTCGCCGTGCGGGACCTCGCGGTGCAGAAGCGCGAGGGCGATCTCGCCGTCGCCACGTTCGGGCGCGGTTTCTACGTTCTGGACGACCTGACGCCTCTCCGGCTCTCGACGCCGGAAGCGCTCCAGCGGGACGCGGTCCTCTTTCCGGTCCGCCGCCCTCTCGTGTTCATGCCGTCGGCGCCGCTCGGAATCCGGGGCAAGGCCTTCCAGGGAGATTCGTACTTCACGGCGCCGAACCCGCCGTTCGGAGCGGTGTTCACGTACTACCTGAAGGACGAGTTGAAGTCGCTCAAGAAGACGCGACAGGACCGTGAGAAGGAGCTCATCAAAGGAGGGAAGGAACCGGACTATCCGACTCCCGAAGCCTTCCGCGCGGAGGCGCGGGAGGAAGACCCCGCGATCGTCCTCACGGTCTCCGATTCCGAGGGGAACGTCGTGCGGCGATTGAAGGCCCCGGCCACGGCGGGCATGCACCGAATCGCGTGGGACCTGCGCTATCCGCCCCCGACCCCGGTCTCGCTGAAGCCTCCGGTCCCCGATCCCTTCAACGACCCGCCCGCGGGCCCGATGGTCGCGCCGGGCCGCTTCACGGTGGCGATCGAAAAGTTCGTGCAGGGCCGCCCGACCGCTCTTTCGGAGCCCCAGCCCTTCGAGGCGCGGGGCGCGTACGAGATCCCGGCAGCCGAACGCACGAAACTTCTCGCCTTCGAGAAGAAAGTCGCGCGCCTCCAGCGGGCGGTCACCGGCGCCGCCGAGGCGGTGACCGAAGCGAAGAATCGGATTGCGCATGCGAAGCAGGCAGTCCTCGACACCCCTTCGGCGCCGCCCTCTCTCGGCGCGGAGGTGCGCCGCATCGCGGAACGGCTCGCCGAAGTCGAAATTGAGATCAAAGGCGATGCCGTCCTCGCCGCGCGAAACGAACCGACGCCGCCGTCCATCGCGGATCGGGTCGAGGCGATCGTCGGGGCCCAGTGGAACGCGACTTCGCCTCCGACGACGACCAGCGAAGAGGCGTACGCCTTCGCGGCTCAGGCGTTTGCCGGACAGCTCGAAAAGCTCCGGCAGCTTCTCACCGTCGATTGGAAGAAGGTCGAGGACGCGCTGGAATCGTCGGGCGCCCCGTGGACGCCGGGACGGCTGCCCGTCTGGCGGCCCGAGTGAGAGGGGAACGCGAAGCGCGTTAGACCCGTCTTGAAACGCTGCGCGAACCGGGCGTCCTCGCGGACGATAGCTGCCGAGCCCGCGATAGAATCCGCGCCAGCGGCCTCCCCATGACAATGCAGCCCGGCTCGCGGCTGGGACCCTATGAGATCGTCGTGCCCATCGGCGCGGGCGGGATGGGAGAAGTCTATCGGGCCCGGGACGCGCGGCTTGGGCGCGAAGTGGCGGTGAAGGTCCTGCCCGAGGCCTTCTCTGCCGACTCTAACCGTCTGCGGCGCTTCGAGCAGGAGGCGCGCTCGGCTTCCGCACTGAACCATCCCAACATCGTGACGATCCACGACGTCGGCCAGGAGGGCGCGGTTTCCTACATCGCGATGGAGCTGGTCGAGGGCCAGTCTCTGCGCGAGGTCCTCGCCGCGGGTCCTCTGCCCCAGAAGAAGGCGATCGCCATCGCCGCGCAGGTCTCATCGGGGCTGGCCAAGGCGCACGCATCGGGCATCGTGCACCGCGACTTGAAGCCCGAGAACGTCATGGTCACGACCGACGGACTGGCCAAGATCCTCGACTTCGGCCTGGCCAAGCTTGCCCTGAACCCCTCCGCGAAGCTCCTGAGCCAGGCGGAAACCGAAGCGGGCCAGACCGAGCCGGGCATCCTCCTCGGAACAGTCGGCTACATGTCTCCCGAGCAGGCGGCCGGTCGTTCTCTCGACTTTCGCTCGGACCAGTTCTCCTTCGGCGCGATTCTCTACGAGATGCTGAGCGGGCGGAGGGCGTTTCAGCGCGCGACCGCGGTCGAGACGCTCACGGCAATCCTGAAGGAAGAACCTCTGCCGCTCGCGGCTCCTGCGGCGCCCGAGCCCCTGCGCCGGATAGTCGAGCGCTGCCTGGCCAAGGACCCCGAGGACCGCTACGCCTCGACGCGCGATCTCGCTCGGGATCTGGCCGACGTGCGCGATCTTCCGAGCGAGACCCGTGGGGCGCCACCGCCGGTTTCAGATCGGCGCGGGTTCCGAGTAGGACCGGTGGCCGTCGCTGCACTCGCGATCGCTTTGATTACCGGTTGGCTCCTCCTGCGCGCCAGGTCCTCGTCCGTTGCGTGGGGAGGAGGAGAGCGCTCAATCGCAATTCTCCCGCTCCAG
>DATNMZ010000414.1:0-3529 GCA_035602095.1 Thermoanaerobaculia bacterium | reverse complement strand
TTTCGCCGTCACCGACTGCGACGCGGCGGTGAAGAAGGCGCGCGCTCTGGGCGGAGCGATCCGGATGCCGCCGAAGGACATCGCGAAGGTCGGGCGCTTCGCGATCCTCGTCGATCCTCAGGGCGCGGGCTTCGCGGTCATCCGCCTCGACGCGATGGGCTAGGCGTTCGCGGGGGTCCCCGCATTGTCCTGAGCGAAGCGCTCTCTCGGCCGCCTGTTCGCGGAGCGAACGCCGCGGCCGATGTTACATTTCGCGCGCCATGGGGAAAGACGCCCGCCACAATCGCGCCGACCTCGCCGAGATCGCCCGGCAGGCCATGCTCGACCGGGGCCTCGAGCCCGAATTCTCGCCGGCTGTCGCGAAACAGCTCGCCGCGATTCCGGGCCCCGCGCGGGAAACGGGCGGGGGAGTCCGGGACCTCACCGCTCTCCCCTGGTGCTCGATCGACAACGACGATTCGCGCGATCTCGACCAGCTCTCCGTCTCCGAAGACCTGGGCAAGGGCGCGGTCCGGCTCTCCGTCGCGATCGCCGACGTCGATGCCGTCGTGAAAAAGGGGACGCCGATCGACGATCATGCGCGGGCGAACACGACGTCCGTCTACACCGCGGCGCGAATCTTTCCGATGCTTCCCGAGCGTCTCTCGACCGACTGGACTTCCTTGAACGCGGGGGAGGACCGGCTCGCCCTCGTGATCGAGATGGAGCTGGACCGGGACGGGGCGCTGACGTCGTCGGCGGTGTATCGCGCGACGGTCCGTAACAAGGCGAAGCTCGCCTACGACTCCGTCGCCGCGTGGCTCGAGGGACAGGCGCCGGAGCCGGAGCCGGCGCGCGCGGTCGCCGGCATGGACGCGCAACTGAAGACGCAGGATGCGTTCGCGCAGAAGCTGCGCGAGAGACGGCAGGAGGCGGGAGCACTCGACCTCGAGACCCTTCAACCAAAGGCGATTTTCGACGGAGACACGGTGGTGGACCTTCGGCAGGAGGCGCACAACCGCGCGCGGCAGTTGATCGAAGACCTGATGATCGCCGCCAATGGAGTGACGGCTCGCTTTCTGGCGTCGAAGGGGCTCGCGTCCCTGCGGCGCGTCGTGCGCTCTCCGGAGCGCTGGCAGCGCATTGTGGACGTCGCGAAGGAGGAGGGCGAGCACCTCCCGCCCGAGCCCGACTCGAAGGCTCTCGAGGAGTTTCTCTCCCGGCGCCGGAAAGCGGACCCCGAGCGCTTTCCCGACCTGTCGCTCGTCATCGTCAAGCTGATGGGAGCCGGGGAGTACGTCGTCGAGCGGCCGGGGGACGCCTCGATCGGCCATTTCGGCCTGGCGGTGCGCGACTACACGCATTCGACGGCGCCGAACCGCCGCTTTCCGGACCTGATCACGCAGAGGCTCGTCAAGGCGGCTCTCGCGGGAACGGCCGCGCCGTACTCGCTTGCCGAGCTCGAAGCCCTCGCCGTCCACTGCACCGAGCAGGAGGATGATGCAGACAAGGTCGAGCGGCAGGTGCGCAAGTCCGCGGCGGCGCTGCTGCTCGAGAGTCGGATCGGCCAGCGTTTCGACGGCATCGTCACGGGCGCGTCGGAGAAGGGTACGTGGGTGCGCATCCTGGCGCCTCCGGTCGAGGGAAAGCTCGTGCAGGGGGCGGACGGCGTCTCCGTCGGGCAGAAGGTCCGCGTGAAACTGATCGGCACGGATTTCGACCGCGGCTTCGTGGATTTCGCGCGGACGGGCTAGCTGTCAGCTATCAGCTGTCAGCCAGAGACGGGAGACGGAAGACCGAAGACGGGAAACGGGAAACGGGAAACGGGAAACGAACCGATCACCGGAGGCACGGCACCGGAGTTGGGGAATCCGGTAATCTTCCGGGCGGGTGGTCCCGGACGCCTTCGGTCCCTTGCGTGCGCGAAGGAGAGATCACGGAGTGAGAGATGAGATATCCCGTTCGCCTCTCGATCGTTCTTGCAGGGGCGGCCGTGGCCGCCGCGGTGTGGCCGTCCGGTCCCGCGGTCGGGCAGCCCGGGCAGTCCGGAAAGCCAATGCCCGTTGAGAAGGCCGAGAAGAGCGCGAAGTCCGGGAAACCGCCCGCGGCGGCGCGCGCCGCAGCGAAGCGCCCGGCCGGCGAGGCGAAAGCGTTCCTCGAGGAGGCGGAAGGGAACCTCCTCGCGCTCGCCACCGAGGCCTCCCGGGCCGGCTGGGTGCAGTCCACGTACATCACCGACGACACCGAGATCCTCTCCGCGGCGGCAAACGAGCGCCTGATCGCGGCGTCGGTCGTGTACGCCAAGAAGGCCGCCCGGTTCGACGGGGCCGGTCTCCCTCCGGCGAGCGCCCGGAAGATCCGCCTCCTGAAGAACTCCCTGACGCTCGCCGCGCCCTCCGATCCGAAGGAGAGCGAAGAGCTCACCCGGATCGTCGCCTCTCTCGAAGGAACCTACGGCAAGGGGAAATACTGTCCTCCGGGCAAAGACGCCTGCCTCGACCTCGAGGACATCTCGAAGATCCTCGCGACGAGTCGGGACCCGAAACAGATCGAGGACATCTGGCGCGGCTGGCACACGATCGCCGTCCCGATGCGCAAGGACTTCGCGCGGTACGTCGAGCTCGCCAACAAGGGCGCGCGAGAGCTCGGGTTCGCCGATACGGGAGCGATGTGGCGCTCGAAGTACGACATGCCGGCCGCGGACTTCGCGAAGGAGCTCGACCGCCTGTGGGATCAGGTTCGTCCGCTGTACGTCTCCCTCCACGCCTACGTCCGCGCGAAGCTCCGGGAGAAGTATGGTGACGCCGTGCCCGCGAACGGCCCCATGCCCGCGCATCTGCTCGGGAACATGTGGGCGCAGGACTGGTCCAACGTGTATTCGCTCGTCGCCCCGAAGGACGCGGATCCCGGCTACGACCTGACCGCGATCCTGAAGCAGCGCAAGACGGAGCCGCTCCAGATGGTCCGCTACGGGGAGGGGTTCTTCACTTCCCTGGGCTTTGACCCGCTTCCGAAGAGCTTCTGGGACCGCTCCCTGTTCACCAAGCCGCGCGATCGCGAGGTGGTCTGCCACGCGAGCGCGTGGGACGTGGACAACGTCAACGACCTGCGGATCAAGATGTGCATCGACACGACGGCGGAAGACTTCTCGACGATTCATCACGAGCTCGGCCACAACTTCTATCAGCGCGCTTACAACACCCAGCCCTACCTCTTCCGCGACAGCGCGAACGACGGCTTCCACGAGGCGATCGGCGACACGATTGCGCTCTCGGTCACACCGGAATACCTGGTGAAGATCGGCCTGCTCGACACGGCGCCCGACGCGTCGCGCGACATCGGCCTGCTGATGTCCCGCGCCCTCGACAAGATCTCGTTTCTTCCCTTCGGTCTGCTGATCGACCAGTGGCGCTGGAAGGTGTTCTCGGGCGAGATCCCACCGGAGAAGTACAACGAAACCTGGTGGGAGCTGAAACGGAAATATCAAGGCATTGCGCCGCCCGCATCGCGTTCCGAGTCGGACTTCGATCCCGGCGCCAAGTATCACGTG
>DATNMZ010000413.1:0-13452 GCA_035602095.1 Thermoanaerobaculia bacterium | reverse complement strand
CCTAGGACCTGTCCGCAGCCTCGTCCGAAGCTGAGGTCAATTCGCTGGGGGGTCGGGGGACTCGCGGAGAAGATGCTTGTTGAACCACGCAAGCACACGGCGCTAAACGTCCTCGCGGTGGGCCCTCTCCTGAATGCGTGTCCCTCGCGAGGGCACGGCCGGACTACCTGACGCGGTCGGGCCGGTCCCCGGGCCGGCCGAGCCGCAAGGCCCCAGAATCTGGAATCTTGTAACCGTTTCGTGCGTAATACACCGATGGAATTGTCTGCGTCGCCGGCCGTTACGGGGGGGTTGATAGGCTAATGAGCCCGAACGCCAGCGCCCCGCCGCGATCTCCGCTTCCCCAAGTCAAAGTTGTGGATTGCGGGTCGTGAGAAGCCGGCCGGGAGAAGGAAACGGAGGCCGGACTCGATGAAGAAACGGATGATTCTGATGCTCGCCGCGGTGTTGATCTTCATCGCGACGATCGCCGCCATCAAGACGCGGCAGATCCAGGCGGGGATCAAGCAGCACAACTCCTTCCAGCCTCCTCCGGAAGCGGTGACGACCGTGGTCGCCCGGCGGGAGGAGTGGCCGGCCACGTGGAACTCGATCGGCTCCGTCGCCGCGGTCCATGGCGTGACCGTCAGCGCCGATCTGCCCGGGATCGTGGACAAGATCGAGTTCGAGTCGGGGCAGTCGGTCGCGGCGGGCGCCGTGCTCGTGCGCCTGGACACGCGGCAGGAGCATGCGCAGCTCGCCGCGGCGCAGGCGGCCCGCGACCTCGCGGATCTGAACTTGAAGCGCGCGAGGGGCCTCGTCGCGGAGGGAATCTCGGCGCAGGCAGATCTCGACCGTATTGCCGCCGAGCAGAAACAGGCGGAGGCGCGGGCCGGTGAGATCCGCGCGACCATCGAGCGCAAGACGATCCGGGCTCCGTTCGCGGGAGTTCTCGGTATCCGGCAGATCAACCTCGGCCAGTACCTGGATGGCGGAGCGCCGGTCGTGCCTCTCCAATCCATCCGGCCGGTCTACGTCAACTTCTCCGTTCCCTCGGAGCAGCTGGCGCGCCTCAAGGTCGGCTCCGCCATTCACGCCGCCGCGGAGGGCGGAGCGGGAGTCCAGGCGGACGGACGCGTCACGGCGATCGACTCGGTCGTGAACGAGGCGACGCGCAACGTCCAGATCCAGGCCACGTTCGCCAACGCGGACGGGAAGCTCCATCCCGGGATGTTCGTGAAGACAAACGTCGGAGTGGGGGCGGGCGAGCCGGCGATCACAGTGCCGACTTCGGCGGTCCTGTACGCCCCCTATGGCGATTCCGTCTTCGTCGTGGAAGACGTGACGGGACCGAAGGGGCAGCGCTATCTCGGCGTGCGGCAGCAGTTCGTCAAGCTCGGAGCCTCTCGCGGCGACCAGGTCGCGGTCCTCTCCGGGATAAAGCCCGGGGAGCAGGTGGTCACATCCGGGGCCTTCAAGCTCCGCAACGGCGCCGCCGTCAAGGTGAACAACAAGATCCAGCCCGGCAACAGCCCCGCGCCGAAGCCCGAGGACAGCTGATGCATTTCACCGATCTCTTCGTCAAGCGGCCGGTCCTCGCGATCGTCGTCAACCTGGTGATCCTGATCGCGGGCGTCCAATCGATCCGCTCGCTTTCCGTCCGGCAGTACCCGCGCAGCGATACCGCCGTGATCCAGGTCTCGACCATCTACGTCGGCGCGAACGCCGACCTCGTCCGCGGCTTCCTGACGACCCCGCTCGAGCGCGTCATCGCCAGCGCCGACGGCATCGACTACATGGAATCGTCGAGCGCCCAGAACGTGAGCACGATCACGGTCCACCTGAAGCTCAACTACGACGCCAACGCCGCGCTCACGCAGATCCAGGCGAAGGTCGCGCAGGTTCGAAACGACCTGCCGCCGGAGGCGCAGGCGCCCGTCATCGATCTCCAGACGGCGGACACCCAGTTCGCGTCGATGTATCTCGGGTTCGCATCGAAGGAGCTCGACCAGAACCAGATCACCGACTACCTGACGCGAGTCGTCCAGCCGAGGCTGTCCGCCGTGTCCGGCGTGCAGCGGGCCGACATCCTCGGCGCCCGCGTGTTTGCGATGCGAATCTGGCTGAAGCCCGAGAAGATGGCGGCGTATGGAATCTCGCCGTCGCAGGTGCGAGATTTGTTGGGAGCCAACAACTACCTCTCCGCGCTCGGGGCCACGAAGGGCTCGATGGTGTCGGTGAACCTCGTCGCGAACACGAACCTCCAGACGGTCGAGGAGTTCCGCCAGCTCGTCGTCAAGCAGGACAAGGGAGTCGTCGTCCGCTTGAACGAGATCGCCGACGTCGTGCTCGGCGCCGAGGACTACAACCAGGAAGTTCACTTCAACGGGCAGACGGCGACCTTCATGGGGATCTGGGTCCTGCCGACCGCGAACTCCCTGGATGTCATCCGGCGCGTTCGCGAGGAAATGAAGCAGGTCCAGGCGCAGCTGCCCGCCGGGATGACGGCCGGCATTCCTTACGACGCGACGCTCTACATCGACAAGGCGATCAGCGAGGTCTTGAAGACCCTCTCCGAGACGCTCGTGATCGTCATCATCGTCATCTTCCTGTTTCTCGGGTCCTTCCGATCGGTGCTCATACCGATCGTCGCGATTCCGATCTCGCTGATCGGCGCCGTCTTCCTGATGCTCATCGCGGGGTTCACCATCAACCTGCTCACGCTCCTGGCGATCGTGCTGTCGGTCGGTCTCGTCGTCGACGACGCGATCGTCATGGTCGAGAACGTCGAGCGGCACCTCCACATGGGGCAGAAACCTTTCGAGGCCGCCATCCAGGCCGCGCGCGAGCTGCGGGGTCCGATCATCGCGATGACGATCACGCTCGCCGCCGTCTACGCGCCGATCGGTTTCCAGGGCGGGCTGACGGGCGCCCTCTTCCGGGAGTTCGCCTTCACCCTGGCCGGCGCCGTGATCGTGTCCGGGGTCGTGGCGCTGACTCTCTCTCCCATGATGAGCTCGAAGCTGCTGCGAGAGGGGGACACCGAGAAGGGCTTCGCGGGATGGGTGAACCGGCGGTTCGACGGGGTTCGGCGCCGCTACACGAGTCTCCTGGCCGGAACGCTGAATTACCGGGCGGTCGTGTTCGTCCTGTGGGCGATCGTCACCGCGTTGATCGTGCCCTTCTACATGTTCTCCCAGAAAGAGCTCGCCCCGACCGAGGACCAGAGCGTCGTCTTCGGCATCGTGCAGGCGGCCCCCAACGCGACGCTCGACCAGACGAAGCTCTTCACGAAGGAGGTCAACGACGTCTTCCAGTCGTTTCCGGAGACACGGGCCACCTTCCAGATCACGTTCCCGAGCGGAGGCTTCTCCGGCCTGGTGACGAAGCCGTGGGACGAGCGGAAGAGGAGCACACAACAGCTCCAGCTCCTGGTCGCTGCCGGCGTTTCCCAGATCCCGGGAATCCGCGTCATCCCGCTCGTCCCGCCGGCGTTGCCGGGCTCAGGCGGCTTTCCGGTGGACTTCGTCATCTCTTCCACCGCCGACCCGCAGCAGCTTGCCCAATTCGCCAATCAGCTTGTGGGGAAGGCGTTCGCGAGCGGCAAGTTCATCTACGCCGATTCGGACCTGAAGTACGACCAGCCCCAGGCCGAAGTCGTCTTCGACCGCGACAAGCTGCGGTCGCAGGGCGTGGACCTCGCGCAGGCCGGCCGTGACCTTTCGACCCTCCTCGGCGGCAACTTCGTCAATCGGTTCAGCGTGCAGGGCCGCAGCTACAAGGTCATTCCCCAGATCAAGCGGGCGGAGCGGCTGACGCCCGATCAGCTTACACAGATCTACGTCCGGGGCTCGAACGACAAGCTCGTCCCACTCTCGACCTTCGCCACGCTGAAGACGACGACCGAGCCGCGGGACCTGAAACGGTTTCAACAGTTGAATGCGGTGCACATCCAGGGCGTCATTCCGCAGGGGGTCTCGCTCGTCACGGCCTTGACCTTCCTCGAGGACGAGGCGAAGAAGATCCTCCCTCCGGGAGTCACGATCGACTACGCCGGCGAGTCTCGCCAGGTGCGCACGGAGGGCGGGAAGTTCCTCACCACATTTCTGCTGTCCGGGATCCTGATCTATCTCGTCCTGGCCGCTCAGTTCGAAAGCTTCCGGGATCCGTTCATCATCCTCGTGGGGTCGGTCCCGCTCGCTCTCGCCGGGTCCCTGTTCTTCTCGTTCCTCGGCTTCACGACGCTGAACATCTACAGCCAGGTCGGGTTGATCACGCTCGTGGGACTGATCTCCAAGAACGGGATCCTGATCGTGGAGTTTGCGAACCACGTCCAGGAAAAGGGCCTGGACAAGGTCCAGTCGGTGATCGAGGGCGCCAGCACCCGGCTACGGCCCGTCCTGATGACGACGGCGGCCACAGTGATGGGCCATTTGCCTCTCGTCTTCGCTCGCGGACCGGGAGCGGGCGCCCGCAACAGCATCGGGATCATGCTCGTGACCGGCATGATCATCGGCACGGCGTTCACGTTGTTCGTCGTCCCGTCGATCTACGTCCTCGTCGCGAAAACGCGGACCGCGGCCGAGCCGGAGTCCGAGTCGGAGAATGGCGTCCGAGACCTCGCGAAGGCCACGGGCTGAAACTAAGCCGCCGCGCTCGCCTCTCGAAAGCTCCAGACCGTTCCCACCGAGCGCCCGGCGACGCGCTGGGGCCGGGACGAGCGCGACAGGACGTGCCCGTTCTTCAGCTCCACACGGTCGGAGATGGCCGATTCGCTCTTCGCGTGCAGTCCCATCAGCCTCTTCGCGAAGGCGCCGGGATCCTTTACCTGCTCGAGGAGGTACGCCATCAGCTCATTGCTGTCCCGCTTAGCGGCGATCGAGTCGGGCACGCGCCACATCTCGACGAAGCTCCGGTTGAAATCGGAGATTCGGCCGCGCTCGTCCACGACGAGGATGCCGTCTCCGGTCGAATCGAGCGTCCCCTGGAGAAGGGAAAGGGACTTCTTCAGCTCGTGTTCGGCCCGCTTCTGGCGGGTGATGTCGAGGGCGACTCCGATGACTCCCTTGATCGTGCGATCGGGGTTGCGCAGCGGCGCGACGTGGGAGGCGAACGTGCGCCCCGACCAGTTCACCTCGAAGTCCACGGACTCGCCGAGGAGCGCCTTGCGGTGAGCGACGAGAGGGAGAAACTCCGGGTCGCTCGTGTGGAAATACTCGAAGAGCGTGACGCCCACGAACTGGTCCGGGCGCTCCCCCATGACTCCCAGGGCTTTGCCCATCGAGGAAGTCAGCTTCAAGTCGCGGTCCGTGGACCACAGGACGGCCGGCAGCTGACCGGCGAAATGCCTCAGAGTCGACTCCTTCTCCTCCAGCGCCGCGCCGGCCTCTTCCCGTTCCCGATGTAACCGGCGTCGAAGCTCGAGCTGCGCAACGACCTGTCGGGCGAGCGCGCGCAACGCCTCGGTCTGCGCGAGGGTCAGGTCCCGCGGAACGCGGTCGGTGACGCAGAGCGTGCCGAGCGCGTGCCCTTTCGAAGTGATCAGCGGAGCGCCGGCGTAGAACCGGACGCCGGGTTCGCGGGCCACGAGCGGGTTGTCCGCGAAGCGCTCGTCGGCCTGCGCGTCCGGGACAACCAGAATGTCCCGACCGAGGATCGCGTGCGCGCAGAAGGCCACGTCGCGCGGCGTCTCCGGGAGCTCGACGCCGACCCTGGACTTGAACCACTGGCGCTCGGCGTCCACCAGCGAGATCAACGCCTGAGGGGTCCCGCAGATGTGCGAAGCGAGGAGGGTCAAGTCGTCGAATTCCTGCTCGGGCTCCGTGTCGAGGATGTCGTAAGCCCGGAGCGCTTCGAGCCTCTCTGCTTCGTCCGAGGGAACGGGGGCGGTCCTCATAAGCGGATCCTGAAGTCGAACGCCAGGATCATATCTACTGTTCCGTAACAAGAAGTCCTGTGTTGCTTTGGGTTCGTAGGGTCGGCCCTTACGGCCGCCCGCTGGCGGGGACAGTCTCGCTAACGAAACTTTCGGGAAAGGCCGTTAGCATTCAACGCCATTGGGCTTTCGGGTTCAGTAGCGGGTAGTTCTCGAGCGAGAGCGGTGCGTACGCTTCCTGACATCCGCGCGTTCCGTAAGTTCAATGTTCGAAGGCGGTTGGTGTGGAAAACGAGCCCGCCTCTCGCGCCGAGCCACTTCATGTCCACGAGTTTGGATGTCACCCGGCAAATATTTAGCGGGCAAGGACTTGCCCGTTCGCACAGGACTCGGTGCAATCTGCGTGACGGGCGCTCCTGCGGTTGTTTCTCTCCCTTTTCCACAGGCATTTGGACAGGGTTTTGCGCCGCCTCTTCGGAAATCGTGGATCAGGGATTTCGCGCCTGGATTACGCCAGCGCCGCCAGCGGAGGAATCGGAGTTCTCCCGGCCAGATCGAGTGATCTCCGCATCCCGGTCGAATTACCAGAAGCGCACGCCGACGAGACCCTCGAAAAACGTCTCCCCGGCCTGTCCGTACAGGCGGAGGATCCGGCAGTCGGCACCATCCGGCAGGCCGAGGTTCGCATGAACATGGCCCTTTCGGATCGCGGCGAGGGCTGCGGCATCGAAGAGGTGCGAGGGAAAGGCGAACAAGGCCAGGGAAGAAGCGTTTCGGCTGAAAACCACGCTGCCCGGGACGTCGAGTGAAACGACCATACGTCGAAAAGCGCCAACAATCGCCATCAGAAAAATGCGCTCATGAAGCCTCGCTTGCCCGGGCCCTCGAGTCACCCATCCTCGTCGCATCGACAGGGTCCCACTCACCCTGTTTCAGAGATTTTTCGAGGAATGCTCCCGGCGCAGGCCCGGGGCAAAACACCCGTCCAAGAACCGCGTGCAAGAGTCGTGCTGCCTGATTCCCGAGTCGAGGCATTTCAGCCTGTTTTGGGTGTCCCGGAAGAGCCGGGAACCGTGGAGGACAGCGCGCTCGAAAACGTCGGATACACGAAGACGAGCTCCCGGAACTGGTCCGTCGTCATACCGGCTCGCATCGCCAGCGCGAAGATGTGAATGTTCTCGGCGGCTCCGGATTCGAAGAGCTGGGCGCCGAGGATCAAGCCGGTGCCTTTCTCCGCCACCACCTTCGCGCGAGCCACGGGCTCGCCCGCCATCGCGAAGACCTTCCAGGCCGTCATGTCGTTGGACGCCACTTCGACCGGCCGGCCGGAGCTCCTCGCCTCCTGCTCGGTCAGGCCTACGCAGGCGAGCGGAGGCACGGTGAAGACGGCGCTCGGAACCCGAGAGTAGTCGACGCGTTCGGCGTTCCCCTTGAGAAAGTTCCGCGCGATGACGCGACCCTCATAGGAGGCGACCGGCGAGAGCTCGCGTTCTCCGTGGGCATCGCCTCCGGCGAAGACGCGCCGATTGTCCGGACTCCGGAGGTATTCATCGACCGTCACTCCTCTCTCGGTCCACGCAACGCCGGCGGCCGACAGATCGAGGGCCTCGATCGCCGCCACGCGCCCCGCCGCGTTCAAGACGAAGTCCGCTTCCATCGAGACCGATCGACCGGCACGCTGCAGGTCGAGGAGGACTGCATTCCCGGCGCGGGAGGCCGCCCGGACCTCGGTGTTCTTCCAGAACTCGACCCCGAGACCTTCCGTAAATCGCAGGACGCCCTCGACGAAGTCTTCGTCGTAATTGGACAGCGCCCGGCCGTGGCGCATCAGAATCGTGACCTTCGTTCCCACGCGCGCGAAAACCTGGCCGAGCTCGAAGGCCACGACTCCGGACCCGATGATCGCCATTCTTGCCGGCGGCTCCGCGATCTCCAGAACGTCGTCGCTCGTCCGGACGAGCTCGTGCCCCGGAAAATCCAGCCGCCGGGGGTGGGATCCCGTCGCCACGACGAAACCTTCCGCCGTCAACACACGTTCGCCGGCGGCGATCCGATCTGGCCCGAGGAATCGGGCCTCGCCCCGGATGAGCTCGATCCCGCGATTCTTTAGAGACGCCTCGGTCTCTGCCGGCACGGGATCGGTGAAAGATTTTTTCCGCCGCCAGACCTTGCGCCAGTCGATGGAGACCTCGCCCGTCCGGATTCCGTGCTCGCCCGCGCGGCGGACCTCGTCGAGAACCTCCGTCGCCCGGGCGAAGATCATTTTCGGGTTGCAGCCGGCTAAGGAGCAGAGTCCGCCGACGGGTCCGCGATCGACGAGAGCCACCCGGCGTCCGGCCGCGGCCACTCCGTACGAGGCGGAGAGGCCGGTGTTTCCGCCGCCGATGACGACGAGGTCGTAGTCGGTCATTCGGAGGCCCTCCTGCTCTCCAAGCCGGGTCGTCGGCGAGTCACGAATTTCGCTCCAACCAGCCGCCGGTGAAGCCCGCGCGGCGCAGGCCCGCGAGGACGTACGGACTCTTTCGCATGAGGTCCCAGAGGAAGCCGGAGCGATGATTCTCAATCATCATCACGATCGGCCCCTGATCGATCCCGTAGTATCCCTGAGACGTCCAGCCGCCTTTGCCCGGCTTCCCACCTACGAAGGTCGGGTTGAAGCTGCACTTGAAGCCGTATTCGCTCGTCATTTCCGGGTAGACGTCGTTGAAGTGCGTAAGCGCCGGCAGGACGATCTCCGGAGCGAAGGGCAGGGACGCGATCGCCGCCCACGGGGAGATCGTCCCATCGTCCGGACCGTCGGGGATGGCCCGGGCTTCGTAGTCGAAGAATCTCCGCTCGACGCCTCCGATTTTCATGGTCGCCGGACCGGGTCCGTCGCTCGCCGTGATCCCCCAGCAGTTCTCGCCGTAGCCGGCGAAGCCCAGCGGGTTGAGAATCGCGTACCGCCGCTGCGCGTATGTTGCGCGCCGGCTGTTCTCGAAGTAGTCGATCCCTTTTCCGCGCATGTAAGCGTCTGAAATCCCGCGAAAGTCGATCCAGATGTGGGAAACCTGGTGGGTGAAGAGGGGACCGGCGTAGAGGAGCTCTTCCCCGCAGACCTTCCTCCAGAGGTACGTCCTCGTCCAGGCGGAATAGCTCTCCTTCGGCAGAGGATGCGTCGGCGACGCGAGCGCGAGCACATAGAGGATCAGACCCTCGTTGTAGCCCTCCCACCGGTACGGGAGGAACCCGGTCTCGGGTTTCCATCCGTGCGTCACCGTATCGCCGCCGTTTAACGCCCATTGCCAGTCGGCCCGGCGATAGAGGGCCTCGGAAAGCGACCGGATCTCCCGCTCTTCGGGCGCCTCGCCGCCGAAATAGGCGGCCGCGCTCAACATGCCCGCCAGGAGAGACGTCGAGTCGATCGTGGACAGCTCCGATTTTCCTGCCCGGCGCCCTGAGGCCATGTCGAGAAAGTGGTAATAGAAGCCTCTGTAGCCGCTCGCCCCCGGCTCCTCTCCCTGCGGGCTCTCCGCGAAGAATCGCAGAGTGGTCAGCGTGCGCTGGACGGCTTCGCCGCGCGAGAGGAAGCCCCGTTCCACGCCGATCGAGTAGGCGGTCAGGGCAAACCCGATCGCAGCGATGCTCGCGTACGATCCTTGCCGGGTGCTGTCCGGCACCATTCCGTTGGAGGTGTTGGTCTCCTTCAGGAAGTATCCGAAGGTGTCCCGCTCGAGCTCGTGCAGCGAGGCATCGTGCATTGCGGCAGACTCACCCGGAGCCGATTATCCACGAGCCCCGGGAGGGATTGAGTCCTATCGGCTCGTCCGGTCGGGCGAGGCCCTTCATCGCGCGAGGCCTTTGCGCGATACTGTGACGCAACGGATGCTGCCAACAGAGCGCCCCGCCGCCGGCAGACGCCGCCCCGGTGCCCCCGCGAGACTCGCGGCGGCAGCCGCGTTCGCCGCGGGCTGGATCTGTCTCGCCCGCTTCCTGTCGGCGAGCCCGGGAGAGACGCCCACTCCGACTCCGACACCGATTCCCGCCGGCAGCGCGAGCCTGGTCTGGAAGGGAGAGGCCCATCCCATCGCAGTTTCCGGGGGAGACCTTCGCGTCGCCGACGTGGCCCGCGCGCTCGGCTTCGAGCTGTCGACGGATCCGACGAGCGGGGTGATCATTCTGTCGAGCGGGGGCCATCAGGTCTTCCTGGGGATTGGAACCATGCAGGTGCCGGTCGACCAGCGAATCGTCCAGATCTCGCGGCAGGCCCGCTCCGTCGGCGGCGCTCTCTACGCCCCGCCGGACCTTCTCGACCGGGTGCTGCTCCCGCTCGTCGGAGCGACCGCGACCTACGACCCGAACCGGCGGGTCTGGACGGTCGTGGATTCCGTCCCACCGCTGACGATCGACGTCGCGGTCGTCCACGTCGAGCCGACGACTCAGATCGTGCTGAAAGAGTCGGCCGGCGCGCGCTTCATTCCGACGCTGACCGAGGGCGGGTTCCAGATCCGCTGGCCGGACCGGAAGATCCTGCCTCCGTTTCCGGAACGGCGCTACGAAGACCCCCTCGTGGCCGCAATCCGCTTCGCCGGCGACACGGCGACGATCGAGTTCCGAGAGAAGGGGCTCTCGGCCCGCGCCTACCCTCTGCCCTCCCCCGATCGCCTCGTGATCGAGGTGGGCCGGGCGGCGGCCGCGCCCGGTTTTGCCTCCGCACCCGCGCCGGCGCCCGTCCCGACCCCTGCGTGGACCATCGTGATCGATGCGGGCCACGGCGGAACGGAGACGGGCGCGATCGGGCCCGGCGGCCTCCAGGAGAAAGACGCGACGCTCCAGATCGCGCGGCGCGTTGCCGCGACGCTGCCCCGCCTCCTTTCGTGCCGCGTCCTGATGACCCGGGACTCCGACAGCGCGATCTCCCTCGACGATCGCACTGCCGTCGCCAACCACGAAAAGGCCGACCTCTTTCTCTCGATTCACGCGAACTCCTCGCGCGCGACGGGAGCGCGAGGGTCGGAGACCTACTACCTTTCGCTCGAAGCCTCCGACAAGCTCGCGCAGGACGTCGCCAGCCGGGAGAATGTCTTCTCCCCTGCCTTGCCTCCGGCGCCGGGGACGGCCGGCGGCGGTCTCGACTTCATCCTCTGGGACCTCGCCCAGAGCGCCCACCTGAAGGACTCGAGCGAGCTCGCCGAAGCGATCCAGCAGGAATTGAACGTCGTCTCGGGCACCGAGAACCGCGGTATCAAGCAGGCGCCCTTTCGCGTCCTCGTCGGAGCGACGATGCCGGCCGTGCTCGTCGAGACCGCGTTCATCTCCAACTCCGAAGAGGAGAAGAAGCTCGCATCGCCGACCTTTCAACAGAGCGTCGCGGACGGGATCGCGAAGGCGATCGCAGCCTATTTCGACCGGCGAAAAGGCGCGGGACCGCAGCCCACTCCGGCCGGGGCCGCTCGCGCGCGCACCCCATGACCCGGCGTGCGGCAGCGATCCTTCTGCTCCTTCTGGTGGGGGCAGTCACCACGCTGCTCCTCGCCAACCGGCCGTCCGGCCCGTCGCGCCGCCCCCCGCTGCGGCTCTTTCTCCGCGTGACTCCGGCGGCCACTCCCGCCGAGGCGGCCGGCGGCTCGCTCCGGCCGACTCCCGCGGAGACCGTCCGGCTGACGCTCTTTTTCCCCGGCCAGGAGGACGCGAAGCTCCGCCCCGAGGAACGCGACATCGTCCGACCCGCCGGGCCGGGCGCGTCGCTGCGCGCCATCTTCGGCGAGCTCCAGCGGGGCCCGACACGGCCAGGGCTCGTCGCGGCGATCCCCCCGAAAATCCAGCTGCGCAACGCATTCCTCCTTCCCGAAGGCGAGGCGGTGCTCGATCTCTCCGTGGACGCCGGCCTCTCGTTCGGCTCGAATGAGGAGCTCTCGATCATCGCCTCGCTCGTCGACACGACCCTCCAGAACGTCGCGGACACGACGCACGTCCGGATTCTGGTCAACGGGGAGCCCGCGGAGACGCTCGGAGGCCACGTGGATTTGACCCGTCCGCTCGCGTACCTGCGCAACGAGGTCGCGCAATGACCACGTCGGGCCGGGAGACGGGAAACGGGAAACGGGAAACGATTCCCCGGCCCGACGGGCGGCGGCCCGATGAGCTGCGACCCGTCGCGATCGAGACCGGAGTCGCGCGGCACGCCGAGGGCTCCGCGCTCATCTCGCTCGGCGACACGCGGGTCCTCTGCGCCGCTTCCGTCGAGGAGCGGGTGCCGGCATTTCTCAAGGGGAGCGGCAGCGGCTGGGTGACGGCCGAGTACGGCATGCTGCCGCGCGCGACGCACACCCGCTCCGCGCGGGAGGCGGCGCTCGGCAAGCAGGGCGGCCGCACCCTCGAGATCCAGCGCCTGATCGGCCGGTCTCTTCGCAGCGTCGTCGAGCTGCGGGGCCTGGGCGAGCGCACGATCACGGTGGACTGCGACGTGCTCCAGGCGGACGGGGGAACCCGGTGCGCGGCAGTCACGGGCGCGCTCGTGGCGCTCTCGGTGGCGCTCGCGAAGCTCGTTCGCGACGGCGCCCTTCCCCGCTGGCCGCTGCGCGAGTCCGTGGCCGCCGTCTCCGTGGGAATCTGCGCGGGCCAGCCGGTGCTGGACCTCGCCTACGCGGAAGACTCCGAGGCCGACGTCGACTTCAACGTCGTCGGAACGGCGTCGGGGACATTCGTCGAGCTGCAGGGGACCGCGGAGCGGCGTCCCTTCTCGGAGGTGCAGCTCACGCAGCTTCTCGCCCTCGCGCGGACCGGACTGACGCAGCTCCGAGTGCTGCAGGAGCGGGCTCTCGGTCCCCACCTCGCCGGAATCGACCGCGGCTGAGAGAGCGCGCGCGCCGCGGACGACCCGAGCAAAGCCAGGTCCGGGAAATAGGATCGCGGATCGTGACGCTCCTTCTCGCCCGCACGCGGTCCCGCGGGCGGGACGAAGCCGTTCTTTGACATAATCGCCGGTTTCCGCAGTGTGGAAAAGAGGAGAGGAATGGGCTCGCGATGAAGAAGATCGGCATCCTTTTCGGGCAAGAGCGCTCTTTCCCCCACGCGCTCATCGAACGGATCAACTCCTCCGGCGCGTACGGAGTGACTGCGGAGCCCGTGAAAGTGGGCGGCGTCAGCCTGGAAACGCCGAAGGGTTACGACCTGATCCTCGATCGCATCAGCCAGGACATCCCGTTCTATCGCGCCGTCCTGAAGAAAGCCGTCGTGGACGGGACTGTCGTCGTCAACAACCCGTTCTGGTGGTCGGCCGACGACAAGTTCTTCAACAACGTGATCGCGCGTCAGGTGGGCGTCGCGGCGCCGAAGACGGTGATTCTCCCCTCCAATCAGCACCCTCCCGACACGACCTCGGAATCGATGTCGAATCTCATCTTTCCTTTGAACTGGGACGAGCTCTTCTCCCACATCGGCCTCCCGGCGTATTTCAAGCCTTACTCCGGCGGCGGCTGGAAGAATGTTCATCGGGTGGCCAATCTCGAAGAGTTCTTCGCGGCGTATCGCCAGTCCGGCCAGAACGTCATGACGCTCCAGGAAGAGATCGTCTTCGACGAGTACTTCCGCTGCTACGCGATCGGACGCAAGTACGT
>DATNMZ010000412.1:0-2625 GCA_035602095.1 Thermoanaerobaculia bacterium | reverse complement strand
TTTCGCCGTCACCGACTGCGACGCGGCGGTGAAGAAGGCGCGCGCTCTGGGCGGAGCGATCCGGATGCCGCCGAAGGACATCGCGAAGGTCGGGCGCTTCGCGATCCTCGTCGATCCTCAGGGCGCGGGCTTCGCGGTCATTCGCCTCGACGCGATGGGCTAGGCGTTCGCGGGGGGTCCCCGCATTGTCCTGAGCGAAGCGCTCTCTCGGCCGCCTGTTCGGAGCGAACGCCGCGGCCTAAGTAAATTCCCCGCGTCGACGTCTTTCAGGAACCCGAGGAGATGCCGGAAGTACGCTCGCTGATCGTCGTACATGGCGAGATGACTGCCGTTTTCGCAGACGGCGACCCGCGAGCGCGGAATCGCCCGGCCCATGCGGCGGATGTCGTCCACGCGCATGGTGTCGTGGCGGCCGACGACGAGCAGCGTGGGGACGCGGATCTTCGCGAGGTCCTTCCAGCGGTCCCAGTCCTTGAACGTCCCGTTCACGACGAATTCGTTCGGGCCCTGCATCGTGTTGTAGACCTTCGCGTTCAAGTGCTTGAAGGTGCGGACGACGGGATCCGGCCACGGGTCCAGACGGCAGAGGTGCTCGGCGTAGATGCGTTTGAGCATCACTTCCTGGTATTCCGGGGCCTCGTACTCCCCCTTCGCCTCGTATTTTTCGAGCACGGCGACGACGTCCGGCGGAAGCTTCCGGCGCAGCTCGTTGATGTACTCGACGTACGCGGCGATGCTCGCGGTCATGTTCGAGATGACGAGCGCCTTCAGGTGCTTCTGGTACTTCAGGGCGTACTCGATCCCGAGCATTCCGCCCCAGGACGACCCGTACAGATAGAAGTCCTCGAGACCGAGCGCCGATCGGACCTGCTCGACCTCCTCGCGGAAGCGCTCCACCGTCCAGAGGCTCGGATCGTCCGGCTGGTCCGAGTAGGCGGATCCGAGCTGGTCGTAGTAATAGAACTCGACGCCCTGCTGGGGCAGAAAGTCTTCGAAGCACTCGAAGTATTCGTGCGTGACGCCCGGGCCGCCGTGCAGGGTCAGCATTTTGATGCGGCCGGCGCCGACCTTCTTCGTCCAGACGTTGTACTTCCCGTCCACCGGGATGAGCCGGATGCCTCCGGTCTTCACGCTCTCGGGCGCCGTGCCTTTCGGCCCTTCGAGAGCCGCGCCGGCGGCGCGACCGGCGGCGGCGCCCACGAAAGCCGCGGTCCCGATCCGCAGGAAATCTCGCCGATCGACCGTCACTGCGCCCTCCCGCAGAAATGCGCCCCGAAAGGACACGTTCGGCCTTCCGGCGCGGGTGGATATTATCCGCCGCCGGACCGGGCGGGAATCCGCGCGCGGCCGCGGAGGTTGTCGAACCTGGTGCTTCGAAAAATCCCCCGCCCGGCCGTCCTGCCGCTCCTCTCGGGGCTTCTCTTGCTCTCGAGCGGCGCCGCGCTGGCGCAGGAGGGTGGCGACTCGCGTCCCCTGCCCGAGCTGGCGCCCTTTCTCCAGGAGGTGCGGGCGCGCCTCCACAGCGACGAGGCCCTCCTCAACCAGTACACGTTTACCGAGCGACACACGGAGCGCGAGCTCGACGGCCGCGGAGCGGTCAAGAAGGTCAAGTCCGAGACGTACGAGGTCTACCCCTCTCTAGAGCCCGGGCACACGTACCGCCGCCTCGTGGAAAGAGACGGCCGGACCCTCGACGCGCAGTCGCTCGCCGAGCAGGACCGCAGGCACGAGAAGAAGACGGGAGAGAGTAATCCCGATCCCGCGTCCGAGGAGAAGCGGGCGGCGCGCCTGGCGCAGGCCCGCCGGAAGGAAGAGGCCGGGGTGGAACAGGTCTTCCGCATCTACGACATCGCGTTCGCCGGCCGGGAGACGCTCGACGGACGCAGCACGGTCGTCCTGACTTTCCGGCCCCGCCCGCAGGTCGAGGCGGGCGGGCGGACCGGCAAAGTCTTGAAGGCCCTGGAGGGCCGGGCGTGGATCGACGAGGAAGACCGGCAGCTCGTCCGCGTGGACGCCGAGCTCGTCGACAATCTGTCGTTCGGTCTGGGAATCCTCGCTCGCTTGAAGAAGGGAAGCCGGGCTTCGCTCGTCCGCCGCAAGGTCAACGGCGAGATCTGGCTGCCCGCGCAGGCGCGCTTCTCGGGCAGCGCCCGCCTCCTGCTGTTCAAGGGACTCCGGATGGACGCCCTCTCGGAGTACGCGGATTACCGCAAGTTCACCGTCGCCAGCTCGTCGGACTTCCGCCCCGAGCCGCAACCGCGATAGCCCCGGCGAAAGACGCCGGCGAGCCGTCTCACCGGCCGCTTGAGAGCCTACTTCCGGGAAACGCCGTTGGCTGCGTTCGCGCCTTCGCGAACCTTTCCGAGCCGGGCGACGATTTCCGGCACGGCCTCGACGTCGGCGAGCTCGGTCCGGAAATTGACGATGCAGGCCCTCAGGGCAAACTTCCCTTCGACGCGCGCGTTGCTCAGAAACGCCTCTCCGCCGGCCTTCAGCCGCTGGAGCAGGTCCTCGTTGATCGCGTCCAGGGTTGCGTCGTCTTCGGCGCGGCCCGTCCGGAGGCGCGGCGGCGCGTACCGGAAGGTGACGATCGACAGCGAGTGAGTCAGCAGCTCGAGCTCCCCG
>DATNMZ010000411.1:0-3450 GCA_035602095.1 Thermoanaerobaculia bacterium | reverse complement strand
CTTGACGGTCGGGGAAAATGTCGCTTTCGGACTCGAGTCCGCCGGCGTTCCGCGGGAGGCACGCCGGGGACGCGTCGCGGAAACGCTCGCCGTCGTGGATCTGGCGGGGTTCGAATCGCGGCGCGTCGCGGAGCTCTCGGGAGGACAGCAGCAGCGCGTGGCGCTGGCACGCGCGCTCGCGCCGGAGCCGCGGGTGCTGCTCCTGGACGAGCCGCTCTCGAACCTCGACCCCACCCTGCGCGAGAAGACGCGCCGGGAGCTCAAACGCGTCATCCGGCGCGTCCAGATCACGACTCTGTTCGTCACGCACGAACAGGAGGAGGCGTTCGAGCTCGGCGACCGCGTCGCGGTCCTCAACCGAGGGCGTCTCGAGCAGATCGGACTTCCCGAAGAGCTCTATGAGGCGCCCGCCACGCGGTTCGTCGCCACGTTCATCGGCCGGTCGAGCGTGCTGCCGGCAGCCTGGAGCTCCGGAGCGGACGGGCTCGGCACGGCGCGCTTTTCCTCCGGCGGCGCCTGGCCGGCACGGGCCGCCGGGCCCCTCGCGCCGGGCCAGCCCGTGGATCTCGTCGTCCGTCCGGAGGGGCTCGTCCTGACGGCGCGGAACGCCGCCGGCGCGCTCGCGGGAGAAATCGTCGAGCGCCGGTACGCCGGCCGGGCCGCCTTCTTCATCGTCCAGATCGAGGGCGTGGGTGAGGTCGAGGTGCTCGCCCCGCCCGATGCGGCGCGCGCCGGGGAGTCCGTCGGTGTTGTCCCTGCCGCCGGCGCTCCCCCGCCTCGCGCGTATCCGCTGGAGACCGGGCCGTGACGCCGGCGGAGCCGGCCGCGGCCGGACGTCGAAGGCCGTTTTCGCACCGAAGCCTGCACAGTCTCGTGCTGACGCTCCTGCTCGCCTGGCTGGTCTGCTACCCGCTTCTCTTGACGCTCGCCGAGGCGCTCGGAGACCCGCACTGGACACTGCGGCACTTCGCCCTCTTCGCCCGGCGGCCCGACGAGTGGGGCGCGCTCTGGGCGAGCGTCTGGATCTCACTCGCGACGGTGACGCTCTCCGCCTCGATCGGGATTCCCCTCGCGTTTCTCTTCGAGACGGCCGAGTTCCCCGGCCGCCGGCTCCTCGGGACCCTCGTCGCGCTGCCGGTCGTCCTCCCGCCTCTCGTCGGAGTCCTGGCGTTTCTCTTTCTCTACGGCGAAAGCGGGGTCGTCGCGCGAGCCGTTCAAACGTTGACCCGCTCCGCCGATCCGCCGTGGCGGCTGTCGGGGCCGGCGGCGATCCTGCTCGTGCACGCGTACACGATGTTCGTCTATTTCTACCTCTTCACGCGGGCGGGGCTCGCCCGCCTGGACGCCGCTTTTCTCGAGGCCGCGGCGGCGCTCGGCGCGGGAAGGGGAAGGGTCCTCTTCCGCGTGACGCTTCCGCTCCTGCGGCCCGCGCTCGTCGCCGCCGCGCTCCTGACCTTCATGACATCGCTCTCCTCTTTCTCCGCGCCGTATTTGATCGGCGGCACGTTTCGCGTCATGACCACGCAGATCGTCTTTTCGCGTTTGAACGGGGACACGGAGATGGCGATGGTCGAGACGGTGGCGCTCGCCGCGATCGCCCTGGCCGGCCTCTTCCTCCTCCAGGCGACGGAGAAGCGGCGCGGCGTCGCCGGAGCAATCCGCGGAGCCGCTCCCGCCCGGCGGACGCTCTCCCGCGGGGCCGCCGTGGCCGCAGCCGGATGGGTCTTCGCGGCGATTCTCCTGCTGCCGCACGCGATGCTTCTCTTAGTCTCGTTCGTCCCGCCCGGAACGTGGACGATGGAGATCCTGCCTCCGGCGCTTTCGCTTTCGAACTGGGCCTCCGTCTTCTCCCAGACGGAGCGCCTGCGCCCGATCGTCAACTCGCTCTGGATGGCTTCCGTCTCGACCGCCGCCGCGGTGTTTCTCGGTTTCGCCGCGGCGTGGATCGCCGTCGTGGGCAGGAGCCGCCTCGGAGGAGCGCTCGAGACGCTCCTCGCGATTCCCTGGGCCCTGCCGGGCACGGTCTTCGCCG
This sequence comes from Thermoanaerobaculia bacterium, assembly GCA_035602095.1. GTDB lineage: Bacteria > Acidobacteriota > Thermoanaerobaculia > UBA5066 > Gp7-AA6 > JALYUA01. The sequence goes on along the minus strand of DATNMZ010000411.1, from coordinate 1,418 downwards.
TGGCGCTCGCCGCGACGTTTTCCGTGCGCGCGCCCTGGGCGGGCCGGTTCGTTCTGATCGGAACCGCGGCGATCCTTCCGCTCGCCTATCTGGTGAGGAGTCTGCCGCTGACGGGCCGCGCCGCGTTCTCCGGCCTGCGCCAGCTCGACCCGGCGCTCGACGAGGCCGGGGCGTCGCTCGGCGCGACTCCCGGCCGGCGCCTGCGGCGGATCACCTTCCCGCTTCTCAAGCCGGCGCTGGCGGCGGGCGCCTCGATCGCGTTCATCACGGCGCTCGGCGACTTCGTCGTCTCGATCGTTCTCTACACGTTCGACACGCGGCCGATCTCGATCGAGATTCTCTCGAGCCTCCGGATGCAGGAGACCGGAATCGGAGCGGCCTACGGCGTGCTCCTCGCGGCCCTCTCCGCCGCTTCCTTTCTTTTCTTCGGGGCGGGGGGCGACACGTCGGCTTCACGAGGCGGTTAGCCCCTCACCCCATCCCTCTCCGGCCAGGACACGTCGGCGGATCGGATCGGCCGGAAGCGGCAGCCCGGCTGCCTGTGAGGCCTCCCTCTCCCGGCCGGAGAGGGGGGCAACAAGCCGCAGTGGCAAGCGGCGTGCAATCTCGCCCTCCATGCGTGCGAGGGCTGTGTCGGGCGCTCTCCTCCTGCTCGCCGCCGCGGGCGCGGCGGCGCAATCGCCGTCCGCTGACTGGAGAACCGTCGAGACCGGGCACTTCCGAATCCACTACCCGGCGCCGTTCGAGCTCTGGGCAAGGCGCGTCGCGGCCCGCATCGAGCCTCTGCATGCGCGGGTCGCGGAGTTCGTCGGCGAGAGCTCCCGGGCGCCGATCGATGTCGTGATCGAAGACCCGGAGGCGGCGGCTCGCGGGGTCGCATTTCCCTTTCTCAACCGGCGGGTGATCGTGCTCTGGACGGCCGCGCCCGAGCCGGAGCCCTCTTTCGGGAGACCGGACTGGCCGGACTCCGCCTTGACGCACGAGATGGCCCGGATCGTCCATCTGGCGCCGCCTCGAAAACAGTCCCGGAGCCTCTTCTCCCGCTTCTCTCTTCCCCCGTTCGAACGCGCGCTGCACCGAACGCCGCGGTGGTGGACCCGCGGCTACGCAACGCTGCTCGAGGACGCGCTGACCGGCCCCGCGCGCCGGCACAGCGACTTCCGCGCGATGGTCATCCGGCAACTCGCGATCGAGGGAGCGATCCCCGCCTACCGCGACTTGAGCTCGCTCTCGGGCTGGCTCCGGGGGACGGCTCCCGACCTCGTCGGCGCCACGTTCCTCGAGTGGCTCGAAGCGCGCCAGGGATCGGGCAGCCTGCGGCGCCTCTGGGTCCGGCTGACTTCCGGCGGCGGAGGATTCGAGAAGGCGTTCCGCGAGGTCTTCGGGAAATCCGCGAAGGATCTCTACGATCAATTTCG
>DATNMZ010000410.1:0-5783 GCA_035602095.1 Thermoanaerobaculia bacterium | reverse complement strand
TCCCGTCTTATGGCTCCGGCGTAAGATGAGAACGCATGGATCGTTTTCTCGTCCTCTTTGCCCGGGATCCCGCCCGTGAGGCGCGCGTCAAGGGGTTCGACCCGTCCGGTGCGGAAGACCTCTTCGCCTCGTTCGCGTTCGGCTGGCTCCAGGCCGCGGAAGAGGCCGGTGCCCGGCTCGTCGTGGCAACGCCCGCGGAGGACCTCGCCGCATGGCGAGCGCGCCTCCCGTCCGACCGCGGAATCCTGTGGATCTGCCAGCGCGGGCGCTCCTTCGGCGAGCGCCTCGAGGAGAGCGCGCGCCGGGTCGCCCTGCGGGGCGGCTCGACGGTCTTAGTCGGCGGAGACGTCCCTCCGTGCGCGCGATCGGCGCGGCGGGCTTTTGAGGCTCTCGAGCGCGGCGCGAACGCCGTTCTGGCGCCGGCTCCCGACGGCGGCGTCTCGCTCGTCGGTCTCGGAGCGGCGGACCTCGATCTCCTGAAGGGGCTCGCGGCGGGCAGCCGCGACGTCTTCGAGACGCTCGAGCGGGATCTTGCGGCGCGGGGCCGAAGCATCGCGCTCGTCGGGTTCGCTTCGGACGTGGATGGGCGCCGCGATCTGCGCCGTCTCCTTCGTGCACGCAAGCTCTCGGATCTGCGGTCCCTCGCGCGCCGGGCGCTCGCCGTCCTCCGTCCGTGGCCTCAAACCCGGCGGAGCGAGCCTCGTTCCTTCCTTCTCGCCTGCCCCTCCGGCCTGCGCGCTCCTCCCGCCTCCGCGTAGCGATCTCTTCGAGTCGAAAAACGCGTCCCGGCCCGTTGCGGCCGGGAGAAGGCTGGCCGCGGGCCGCACGGGGTGCCGGTGCTCGAATCCAACGTTCCACAGGGACTCACTCCTCCTCGGACGGGTTCGTACCCGTTCGTGCCCTGGGTCGCGCTCGACACTCTCTGGTTTCAGGTCGCCGGAACGCTGTGCAATTTGAAATGCACGCACTGCTTCATCTCCTGTTCCCCGACGAATCACAACCACGAGATGCTGACTCTCGAACAGGTCCGGGAGCGTCTGGCCGAGGCGATTCCGCTGGGAGTTCGCGAGTACTACTTCACGGGCGGCGAGCCGTTCATGAACCCGGAGATTCTCCCGATGCTGGAGGAGACTCTCCGTCAGGGCCCCGCGTCGGTTCTGACCAACGGGCTTCTCCTGTCGCCGGACCGGTGTCAGAAACTCAAGAGGCTCTCCGAGGAGAGCGAATACTCGCTCGACATCCGGATCTCGATCGACGGCTATACGGCGGAGGCGAACGATCCGATCCGCGGGGCCGGAACCTTCGAAAAGATCCTGCTCGGCATCCGGAACCTCGCGGCCAGCGGCTTGAACCCGGTCCTCACGGTGACGGAGGCGTGCGGCGAGGCGGCGAGCGCGGAGGGGCGGACGCGCTTTCTCGAGTGGCTCCGCGGGATCGGCCTGCCGCGTCCCCGGCTCAAAGTGCTGTCGCTCTTCCGCATCGGAGCGGAGGAGCAGCGGCTGCGCGCTTACGAATCCTGGGAGTCGCTCCGCGGCCGGCACTTGACCCGGGAAGAGTCGGAGAAGCTTCAGTGCTCCTCGTGCCGGATGGTGACTTCGAAGGGCGTCTACGTCTGCCCGATCCTGATCGACGAGCCGTCTGCCCGCCTCTCGGAGTCTCTGTCGGAGAGCCTGCATCCGTTCGAGCTGGCACACTCCTCCTGCTTCACGTGCCACGAATACGGCGTCACGTGCCGCACGTAGAGACCTCGGGAGCCCGGGCGCGCGAGGCGGCCCTGCGATGAGCGGGGAATCCATCCGGCTCGCCTTCTTCGGCGGCATTTACAGCAACTGGCGGGCGCTCGAGTCCGCGGCGGCGGATGTTCGCCGCGCGGGGGGCGATGGGCTCTTCGCGCTCGGCGATTTCGGCGGTTTTGGTCCGCATCCCGACCGCGTGTTTCCGATCCTGCTCGAGGCCGGAGCCCTGCCGATACAGGGCAACTATGAGGAATCCCTCTCGACGGGGGCGACGGATTGCGGCTGCGGGTACACGGACCCGAGGGACAACCACTTCGCGCAGATCTCCTACGACTACACGGCGGCGAACACGGGGGACGCCTGGAAGTCGTGGATGGCGACCCTCCCGAAGACGCGCCGCCTCCAGGTCGGCGGGCGCAGCGTGCTTCTCGTCCACGGCTCGCCCCGCAAGATCAACGAGTTTCTCTGGAAATCGAACAGCCCCGTTCCGTTTCTGGAAAAGCTTCTGGCCGACCACGACGCCGACGTTCTCGTGTGCACCCACACGGGCCTGCACTGGACCCGGCGCCTGCCCTCCGGGCGCGTCGTCATCAACGCGGGAGCGCTCGGGCGGCCCGCCAACGACGGCCGCACGAACGTCTGGTACACGCGGGCGACGTTCCGGCTCGACGTCGAAGTCGAGTTCGTTCCCGTTTCCTACGACCACGAGGCGCTCGCCGGAGAGATGGAGAGCGAGCGGCTTCCGCCAGAGTTCACCGAGACGATCCGGACCGGCTGGTGGACGACCTGTCTCGAGATTCTTCCCGCCCGGGAGCGGGAGGCGGGGAGGCACTGATGGGATGGACGTTTCGTCCGGACTGGACGCGTCCTGCTGCGGTCGGGGCGCTGGTCGTGGCCGCATGCCTGCGATCTTCCGCGGCGCTCGCTCAGACGCCCACTCCGGCTCCCACTCCGACACCGATCCCGGGCGTTGAAAACCCGTCGGCCGCCTCGGCGGACGACGCCAGGGTTCGGGCGGAAGTCGAACGTCAGATGAAGCTCGCGGAAGCGAATCGCTGGAGCGCCGGGCTGAACCGCAACGGCGGGGGAGCCTTCCTCCGGTCTCCGGACGGAAAGATCTACTTCCGGCTCTACGGCTACGCGCAACCGCTCTTCACGCTCACCGACTCGACCAATGGCCAGGCGTTCGGGACGACGGATTTCCGAATCCGCCGGGCCCGGCTCGACTTCTCCGTCGACTATGACGACATCTGGAAGCTGTTTCTCGAGATCGACGCTCAAGCGAGCGGCGGGGGAACCTCCCTGGTGGAGGGATACGGACAGGCCTCCTACATCCGGGGTCGCCACTTCGTGCGGTTCGGGAAGTACATCACTCCCTTCTCGGCGGAGAACCTGCGCTCCTCCCGGGCACTCGACACCATCGAGCGTTTCATCGCGCTGAACACGATGTTCGGCCTGCCCGGTCTCGACGTGCAGTTCGGGCCGATGCTGTGGGGATACGCCGACGCCGGCAAGAAGGTCTCCTATTTCGTGGGCGTCTTCGACGGCAACGCGAGCGCCGCCTCGACGACGGTCAACGGCCAGGGCGGAAACGCTCGCGACAACAACAAGCAGAAGGAGTTTCAGACGCGGTTGAATTTTCAGCCGTGGAAGGAACTCGCGATCGGCGTCGCCTTCGACTACGACCAGGAGCTCGACCAGAACCTGCAGATCTCGAGCTACTCGGGAGCGAGGTTTCTGGCCGTCCCGGTCCGCGGGAAGCGGCGCGGTTTCGACGCCGACCTCCACTGGAAGAAGGACGCCTGTTCCTTCGATTCCGAGTGGCTTCGCGTGGCCTTTCCCGACAATCCGAGCAACGCCCACCGCGACGTCCAGCTCGACGGCGGTTACGCGCAGGTCGCCTACTGGGTTTCCGGCGGTGAGGCGCGGGGTCTCCAGGGCCTTCTGCGCGGCGAGTATGCGCGGCTTCAGGGCGCCGCGGTCTCCGCCCTCAACGGCCAGACCATCGTCGCCGTGACCGCGGGCGTGAACCTGTGGTTCAACGGCTGGACGCGCCTGCAGGTCAACGCGATCGAGGAGCACGTGGACGGCAATGGAAACGGCGGCTACACGGGGGGCGCGAAGTGGCGCGCGACGCTCTTGACCGAGCTTCAAGTGAAGTTCTGAGAGCTCGCTTCGAAGGGGAAGGCACGATGAAGTCGAGAACACCCCTTGCCTGGATCGGGATCCTGGCGGGCCTCTGCTTCTCCCGCGCCGCCTCCGGCCAGGAGAAGACGGTCATCCAGTACGACTGCATCCCGAACTACGCGAACTGGGGCGGGGTGACCGCTCTGTACCAGCAGAAGACCGGAGTTCGCGTGCCCCCCGACCCGAAAGGATCGTCGGTCGCGCTCGCCGCCATCGAAAAGGAGAAGGAGAACCCGGTCGCGGACACCGCCTACTACTCCGGCGCGATCGGCTACGTTGCCGCGCAGAAGGGTCTTCACCAGGCCTACAAGCCAAAAGGATGGGAAAAGATCCCGGCGGATCTGAAAGACCCCGGCGGCCTCTGGTGGACCGTGCACACGGGAACCATCGCGTTCCTCGTGAACACGTCCGCGCTCGGCGGAGCTCCGGTGCCGAGATCCTGGGCGGATCTCTTGAAGCCCGAGTACCGGGGCAAAGTTGTCTACGACGATCCGACCTGGGGCGGGACTTCGTACACGATGCTCTATGGCGTGAACGTTCTGATGGGCGGTGACGAGAAAGACTTCCGCCCGGGTCTCGACTACCTGCGCAAGCTCGATCCAAACGTTCTCACGTATCCCCGCGAGTCCATCTACAACGGGGTGCTCCGCGGCGAGGTTCCGATCTGGATCAATGCCGACGGCAACGGTTACAAGATGAAACATGCGGACAACGGTCCGATCGAGGTCGTGATCCCGAAAGAGGGGACGTTCTCCATGCCGCTCGTCATGGGAATGGTCCGGGGCGCGCCGCATCCGGAAGAAACCCGCAGATATCTCGACTGGCTCTTGACTCCCGAGGCGCAGGCCGAGTTCTCGAAGGGTTTCTTTCGCCCCGTCGTGGCCGGCGCCATTTCCCCGGAGATTGCCGGGAAGTTCCTGCCCCCCGCGGAGTACGCGCGCGCGCGGAACCTCGATCTTGCGAAGATGGCGGCCGCATCCGACGCGCTGAAAAAGGCATGGCTCGAAGAGATCCGCCGCAGCCGCTAGACGGAGGGACGGGCGCCGCGTGAGGTCTCTTCGCGCGCCGTGGAGAAGTCCGGGGCCGACCGGGCCCTCGGCGGCGTGGCTTGCCCCGGCGGCGCTGTTTCTGGGCGTCGCCTTTCTCGTTCCTCTCTCGACGCTCGTCGCAACCGCCGCCCGCGGCGCGCCGGGGGCACTCTGGCCTGCGCTCGCGGGCGTGTGGGCTCGTCCGCACACGCGGCACGCGCTCGCCAACGGGCTCGGGCTCTCCGCCGCCGTCTCGCTCGCCGCCATCGCCCTGTGCCTCTTGCCCGCCGAGCTCCTGGCGCGGCGCCGGTTCCCGGGCCGGGGTGCGGCGCGCCTTCTCCTCTCGATTCCGCTCGCCTTTTCGGGCGTCATCGTCGGGTTTCTCGCGATCGTCATGCTCGGTCGGGTCGGTGTCGTTCCATCGCTCGCCCGCGCCGTCTTCGGCCGCCCGTTCGGCGAAGGTCTGGCGTACGCGCTGCCCGGTCTGTTTCTCGCGTATCTCTTTTTCGAGATTCCGCGGGCGGTGCTCGCTCTGGAGGCGGCATTCGCGAGGATGGATCCGGAGGTCGATGCGGCGGCTCGGACGCTCGGCGCCGGTCCGGTGCGGCGGTTCGTCCGGATCACTCTTCCGGCGCTGCGTCCGGCGCTCGTGGGAACCTTCGCGACCACGTTCTCCGTGTCGCTCGGCTCCTACGGCGCCGCCCTGATCCTCTCGCGCCGCTTTTCGGTCCTACCCGTGGAGGCGTATCAGGAGTTCACGGCCTTCGGGAACGACGCCGGCGCGTGCGCGATGGCCCTGTGGCTCGCCGCGATCTCTCTCGTCGTCTCGGCG
>DATNMZ010000409.1:0-6171 GCA_035602095.1 Thermoanaerobaculia bacterium | reverse complement strand
CGCATCGCGACGCTCGTGCGGCATCCGAACGTCGCCGCGCTCTATGACTTCTCGCGACTGCCGGACGGGTCCTATTACATGGTCTGGGAGTTCATCGACGGCATCACACTGGAGGAGTGGCTCCGCCGGCACGGGCCGCTCCCCGCCGCGCGGGCGATCGACGTGGCGCAGCAGGTCCTCGCCGGGCTCGAGGAGATCCACGCGCAGGGCATCGTGCATCGGGATCTCGCTCCGGACAACATCATGGTGCGAGAAAACAAGAGCGGGCGGCTTCTCGCCAAGATCATCGATCTCGGCATCGCCAAGCGCGTCGCGGCCGAGACGCTGAACATGACCGGAACCGGGATGTTCGTCGGGAAGCTGAAGTACTGCTCTCCGGAGCAGGCGGGCGCGCTCCTGCGAGGGGAGTCGCTCGATGGGCGCAGCGATCTCTACTCCTTCGGAGTCGTTCTCTACGAGATGCTGACGGGACGGGCGCCGTTCGATTCCCAGACTCCGGAGGGCTACCTCGGCAAGCATCTCCACGCGGCGGTGCCGCCGCTCGATGCGGCGAGGCTCCCCGCGGCGGTGGCGCCCGGCCTGGCGTCGATCGTGACCCGCGCGCTCGAAAAGCACCGCGACCGGCGGTTTCCGGACGCCCGCGCGTTCTCGAGGGCCCTTGCGGAGCTCCCGCGCACGGGTGAGCTCGAAACGGCGCCGGCGGCGACCCTCCGCGTTCGCGGCGAGCAGGCTCGAGGCGGATTCGGGTGGCTCGTCGGCGGCGCCATCGCGCTGGCGGCGGTCGCCGCGGCGTTCGCCGTCGTGCTGCACCGGCCCGCGCCGCTCGTGCGCTTTCCCACACCAGAGGCGACGCCGGCGCCGCGCGTTCTCCTCCCGACGCAGGCCGCCGACGCGGATGCGCTCGTCGTCGCCCCGCGAATCCTCGAGGAGGAAACGCCGACGGCGCGGCCGTCCCCGAATCCGTCGCCCACTCATGTCCCTCCGGCCGCCGCGGCTCCGAATCCGACCTCGGCTCCCGCCCCGACCGCGGCGGCGCCCGCCGGAGGGCCGCTCGAGCTTCCGGGCATCGGCGAGCTCACAGCCCGAAAGATGCGGCGCATCCTCGACGACTGGAGAGGCCGGCCGATCGAACGCCGCGCCAATCAGGCGGTTCGGGTCGCCTACATCGCCAACCGGTGGGTGAAGGCGTATCCGGAAGACGCGCTCTCGGAAGAGATCCGGGCAACGCTGCCAAAGTCCCTCCGCAGCGACTCGGACGCCTCGCTGAGCGGGGTCCCGCCCCGCCCCGGCCACGCGTTCGAGTTCGCTGCGGCCTATCTCCAGCTCGGCTTCGCGCCAGCCGACCCGGAGATGGAGAGACGGGTGAACGAGCTCCAGCGGAGATTCAAGCAGGGCAATCGGCCGAGGGGCTTCGCGAGGGAGTGAGCGGCGGGAGCCGGAGGTTCCGGGCCGGGGCCTGACCCGCGGCGACTTATAAGCGGCGTCGTTCGGTCGCGGGCGTGCCCCGAGCGACCCCGACCGTGTCCTCCGGCGAGGCGGCCTCGATCACTTTGTACATCGGCACCTGCGTCGAAAGGCCCTTGAGAGAGAAGTACCCCATCTGGGCGACGCGGAATTGTGTCTTCGTCGCCTCGTACGTGGCGGGGCCGATGCAGATCTCCCCCGGGCCCGCGACGAATTCCTCCATTCGCGCGGCCACGTTCACGGCGTTGCCGACGACGGTGTAATCGACGCGCCGCTGCGAGCCGATTTCCCCGACGATCGCCTCCCCGGTGTTCAACGCGATCCGCACCTGGATCGGCGGCTCGCCCGCCCGGGTCCGTTCGGCGTTCCATTCGGCCACTCCCTCGCGGATCTTCAGAGCGGCGGTCACGGCGCGAGCCGCATGATCCGGCTGGTCGAGCGGGGCCCCGAAGAACGCCATCACGGCATCCCCGATGAACTTGTCGATCGTGCCGTCCTGAGAAAAGATTGCGTCCGAACAGAGCGTGAAGAACCGGGTGAGCAGGACCGCGAGCTGGTCCGCCCCCATCTTCTCCGACCACGACGTGAACCCCACGAGGTCCGCGAACAGAATCGTCACCGTCTTGGTCCGAGCCGCTTTGAAGGAGCCGGTGACGCTTGCATCCGCGATGATTTCCTCGACCACCTGAGGGGAGTGGTAGCGCTCGAGCCGGCCGCGAATCCGCTTTTCGTCGGCGACGCGCTCGTTCAGTCGGGCGCGCTCGATCGCGACCGCCGCGAAGTTCGCGAGCGCCGTGAGCAGATCGAGGTCCTTCTCGGTGAACGTGCCGACGTGGACCGGCGAATCCACATGGATTACGCCGATGACCGAATCGCGATTCCAGAGCGGTGCGCACATCGCCGACCGGATCTGCTGCAGCCGGACCGACCTCCCGGCCTCGAAGCGTTGGTCCGCCTGGGCGTCGGAGGTCAGGACGGCGACCTTCTGCCGGAGCACCATGTCCACGATGGTGCGCGAGTAGGGAGCGGAGCCGTCCCTCGTCAGCCGGCTGGAGGACTTCATTCGGGTCACGCGGAGATGGAGCACTCCCGCCTCTTCGAGCAGGAGGAAACCCCGGTCGACGGGAAGGTACTCGAAGATCAGGTCCATGACCTTGTCGAGGACCGTCTCGACGTCGTCCGCGGAGATGAGGGTCTTCGCCACCTGGACGAGGATCTCGAAGACCTGGTTCTTGTACGCGACGTCCAGGACAGCGCGTTTCCTGGTTCCGGTGGACTCGGAGACGGGCTCCGCCGATTTTTCCAGGCCGAAGTCGAGGTTGAACTCCGAGATCGGACGAATGCAGGTGGACGTCGGGTCGAGACTCTTTTTCCCCGACCCGGCGGACTCGGGCCTTTCCTCCCGGAGCCGAAGGACGAATGTGCCGATCGAAAGCTCGTCTCCGTCCTCGACCAGGGACCGCGGGACCGCCTGATTGTTGACCTTGACCCCGTTGGTCGACTGATTGTCGTAGACGAACCACCCGTCCGGCTCGCGCTTCAAGACGGCGTGCCGGCGCGAGACCGAGAAGTCGTTCAAAACGATGTCGTTCTCGTTCGCGCGGCCGATCGAAGCCTCGTTCTTCGTGAGCTCGAAGACCTGCGGGCGACCCTCGGTCTCGTAGAGCACCTGGAGCATTGGATTGGAAATTATAGAGCTTCGCGCGCTGCGCCTCCGGTGATCGGCGGCCGTTCGCCGGGAACGGCACCGGCGGATTGCCCGCCCGCGACCCTCTTTACTGACCCAGGGTGAAGACGATCCGGACGGTCTTATGCGCGGAGACGGGGCCGAATCGGCCGCGGGCGGGCCTGTAGTGCCAGTGGCGGACGGCTTCGGCGGCCGCCTCGGACAGTCCGAGCGGCAGCCCGCGCAGGACCTGCACGTCCTCGACCCGGCCGGCTGCCGAAATCTGGGCGTCGAGAACGACGGTGCCTTCGACTCCAGCCCGCCGGGCAGACTCCGGGTAGATGGGGTCGAGCTTCGAGAGCAGGACGGGAGGCTCGAGCGCTTCATCCGAGGTTTCCGGCGGCTCCGCGGGAGATCCCTCTTCCGCCGCTTCGGAAGGCGTGACCGCCAACGGCGACGCGTCGGTGACGCTCAAGTCCTTCAGCTCTTTGGCGGTCTCCGGCACGATCTCGGGGCGCCGGGGGTCCGGCGGAACGAGATCGACGGCGGAGGAGTTGACGAAGGCGAGGCCCGCGTCCGGCGAACGGAACGCGAAGTACCCATGATCGGCGGCGTAGATCGAGACGGCGGCGCCGCGGGCCAGGCGTCCGGCGCGCGGCGCAAAGGGAAACGGCGCGAGCCGGATTTCCGTGTCCTCGGCCACGACGCCGAACACGGGGCGGAAAGAGAGAATCTTCGCGGCGCGGCGCTCCCTCGCGTGCCGGTCGGCGTCGCGCTCGATCGATTCCGCGGAGACAAACCCCGAGGCGCCCTTGCTCGACTTCACCTCGATCCAGGGTCCGCGGTCCGTGACGATCATGACCCGCGCGCCGCGGGGCAACACGCCGGCGACCGCCGATCCCGCCGAAGGCTCGCGCCGCAGCTCGGCGGTCTCGGTCGTGACGGTCGCAGGCTCCGGGTCCCCCCCGCGGGCGCGCGCCCGAGGCGGCCGGGAAACGACGAGAAGCGCGGCCAGCGCGAGAACGAAGGCGGCGGCGGCGAGCGAATACCCCACGGGCCTCAACCACCGCGCCGAGAGCCAATCCGCCGCGACTCCCCTGCGACTCAGCGTTCACTCCCGAGGAGCTCGACCAGAAGCGCTTTCTGGGCATGCAGGCGGTTCTCGGCCTGGTCGAATACGGCGGAAGCGGGCGAGTCGATGACGGCGGCGTCCACCTCCTCCCCCCGGTGCGCGGGAAGGCAGTGGAGGAAGATGGCGCCGGGCGCCGCCATCGAGAAGACCTTCGCCGTGACGCGGTAGCTCTCGAATTTTCGCGCCCGCTCCGCCGCCTCCGCTTCTTGTCCCATCGACGCCCACACATCCGTGTACACCGCGCGCGCGCCGGAGAGTCCCTCCTCGAGCGTGTGTGTGACGAGGATCCGCGCCCCGGTCTCTGCCGCGGTCTTCCGCGCCGCCTCGACGATCCGCTCGGCCGGCTCGAAACCCGGAGGCGTGACGACGGCGACGCGCGCGCCGAGCTTGGCCCCGGTCAAGAGCAAGCTGTGAGCGACATTGTTCCCGTCTCCGACGTAACAGAGCGGGAAGCCGCGCGTCCCGCCGAAGCGTTCCCGGATCGTCAGGTAGTCGGCCAGCGCCTGGCAGGGGTGAAGGAGGTCCGAAAGGCCGTTGATCACCGGAACGCTCGCGTTCCGAGCCAGGTCTTCCACCGTGGCGTGGGCGTAGGTGCGGGCCATGATGCCGTCGGCGTAGCGGGAGAGCACGCGGGCCGTGTCGGAGACCGGCTCGCCCCGGCCGAGCTGGAGATCGCGCGCCGACAGAAACATCCCCAGCCCGCCGAGCTGAAACATCCCGGCCTCGAACGAGACCCGCGTGCGTGTCGAAGATTTCTCGAAGATCATGGCCAACGACTTCCCGGCGAGAGCGGAGCGATAGGCGGCGGGACCTTCCTTCAGCCGGGCAGCGAGATCGAGGAGGACCTCGATGGCCGCCGGCGACCAGTCGTTCTCGTTGACATAGTCCCGCTTCGTTTTCGTCATTTCTTCTTCCGGATCAGAGTTCCGGTCTTGCCGTCGAGCGCGTCCGTCAGCGTTTCCGCCCGCGCGATGAGCACTTCCCGGCCTCCCGCCTCGATGTAGCGAATCGCGGCGTCGATCTTCGGGCCCATGCTGCCCGGCGGGAATTGTCCCCCGGCGAGGAGCTCCCGCGCCAGCGCCACGTCGAGCTCCGCGAGGGGCTCTTGCGTGTCCTTCCCGAAATCGCGGAAAACCCGGTCCACGCCCGTCAGCACGATGAAGAGGTCCGCCTTCAGGCTCGCCGCGAGCATCGCCGCGGAGTAGTCCTTGTCGATGACCGCCTCGACCCCGCGCACCTCCCCCTCCTCCGAGAGGACGACCGGGATGCCTCCGCCGCCGGCGGCGATCACGATGTATCCGCGGTTGATGAGCGACGCGGCCACGTCCACTCCGCGAATCGACTGAGGCTTGGGCGAAGCGACGACCTTGCGCCATCCCCGCCCGGCGTCCTGCGCCATGGTCCAGCCGTGGCTCTCCTCGAGCGCGGCGGCCCGCTCCCGCGAGTAGAAGGGACCGATCGGCTTCGAAGGGTTCAGAAACGCCGTGTCGGCCGCATCCACCTCGACCTGCGTCACGAAGGTCACCACCTCCTTTCGAAAGCCCGCCTTCGGCAGCTCGTTGGCGAACGCGAGCTCGAGGAGAAACCCGATCGAGCCTTCCGTCTGCGCCACGCAGAAGTCGAGGGACTGCGGCGGGATCCGGTCCGCGGCGCAGTCGGCCTGGATCAGCAGATTGCCGACCTGCGGCCCGTTTCCGTGCACGACGATGAGCTCGTAGCCGCGCGAGAGGACCGGCAGGAGCCGCCGCACCGCCTCGCGCGCGCGGGCGAGCTGTTGCGCGGTCGTGCCGGTGTCCTCCGGGCGAAGGAGGGCGTTGCCCCCGAACGCGACGACGGCCAGGGGCCGGACGAAGGAGAGGTAGCGGGTCATGACGGTCGGGAAACGGGAAACGGGAAACGGGAAACGGAA
>DATNMZ010000408.1:0-2144 GCA_035602095.1 Thermoanaerobaculia bacterium | reverse complement strand
TTTGGCTCCTCAGGTAGGATTTGAACCTACAACCCCCCGGTTAACAGCCGGGTGCTCTGCCGTTGAGCTACTGAGGAACAGCGGCGGACCCGCGACGATAGCGGACGGGCCCGCGAGGTGTCAACCGTTCGTCCCCGCGGGCCCGTGAAAAAATGGGACGCATGAAGATTCCCCGCCGCTCCTCGATCGTCGTCCTCTTCGCGCTCGCCTTCGCCTTCGAGGCGGCCGTCCTCTCCGGGCAGACCCCGCCGCCGAAGCCGTCTCTCGTCGTCGTGATCTCCGTCGATCAGATGCGGGCCGACTACCTCGACCGCTTCCGCCCCTGGTTCGGTAAAGACGGCTTCAACCGCTTCCTGGAGCGGGGCGCCGTGTACCCCGAGGCGCGGCACCGGCACGCGACGACGTTCACCGGCCCCGGCCATGCGGCGATCGGCACGGGACTCGACCCCCGGCACTCGGGAATCATCGCGAACCGCTGGTACGACGCGGAATCCGGGCAGGGCATTTACTGCGTCGAAGACCGGCGCACCGCCTGGGTGGGCGAGGGCCCGAACGCTCCCCGGATCCCGATCCAGCCGGCTTCGCCGGTCCTCTTGAACGCGGACTCGGTCGGCGACCGGCTCAAGGAAAAGTACCCGCAGGCGCGGGTCGTCGGCGTGGCCCTGAAGGACCGCGCGGCCGTGCTGATGGCGGGCCGCAAGGCGGACGCGGCGATCTGGTTCGAGGAGCGGTTCGCGCGCTTCGTCACCTCGACGTACTACCCGCCGCGGCCGTCTCTTCTCGCCTACGACGCGGAGCTTCCCGCGTTTTTTCAGGACTCGAGTCACGGACGCTGGGAGCTCTCGGGGCGCATCCCGGAGCGAGACCTCGCGCGGATCACCTTCGACCCCCCGGAGCTTTACGACGCCAAGGACCAGCCGAAAGCGTTCGGAGCGACGTTTCCGCACGCGCTCGCGACTCCCTACGACGTCGTCCACTCGCCGTGGGGCGACGACCTCGTGCTCGCGCTGACACGCTCGATCGTTTCTGACCTCCTCCTCGGAGGGACTCCCGACCGCCCCGATCTCCTGTTCGTCGGACTCTCCTCGTTGGATTACTACGGCCACTGGTTCGGCCCCGACTCCCGGGAGATCGCCGACGGCGTCGTGCGCCTGGATGCGTCCCTCGAGCGGTTCTTCGTCTGGCTGGACGCGAACGTCGGCAGGGAGCGGGTGCTGATCTTCCTGACCGCGGACCACGGCGTCCAGGCGATTCCCGAGGTCGCGCGGGCGCGCCGGAAGGCGAAGACCGGCCGGGACGATCCCGGGTTTGCCGGCCGCGTGGACCTCTCGAACGGCCGCGGAGGCGGCGAGTTTCCGCCCGTACGGCAGCTCTCCGCCGATCGGGTCGCGCTCGAGGAACACCTCGCGAAAAAGTTCGGATACACGCTCGACCCCGAACAGCCGGCGCTGCGCGAAGCGGCCGTCGTCTTCTTCGACGAGCCCTGCCTCTACCTGAATCGGACCGTGCTCGCGCGCCGCGGGCTCGACGTCGAGGCGGTGAAGCTCGCGGCGCGCGAATGGGTCCGCTCCCGGCCTGGCGTCGAGGCGGCATACACGAATACCGAGATCGGGAACGGCCTGCCCGCGACCGCGCCGCACGCGCTGGCGATTACGCGCTCCTTCCGGGCGGATCGATCCGGCGACGTCACGGTCGTCTTGAAGCCCGGCTGGATGTGGTCGTACGGCCGCGACAAAGGGACGACGCACGGCCAGCCGAACGACGACGACGCGCGAGTTCCGCTGCTCGCATGGGGCGCCGGCGTGCGCGCGGGCACCTGGGGAGCCCGCGTTTCGCCCCTCTCGATCGCCCGAACCGTCGGAGCCCTCTTCGGCTTCGAGGCGGGAGAGCCGGACGCCGACGTCCTCGAGCCCGTGCTCGGCCGCGCCCCCGGCGTCAAGCGCCTTATGGAGAAAAGGTGATCGGTGGTGGGTGGCGGGGTGGTATGTGTCAGTTATCCGTAGGAACGAGGCGGACCTGACCCTGACCTGACCCCGGCCTGACCCCGGTCTGACCCCGGTCCGACCGAAGCGGACCTGACCGAAGCGGACCTGACCCCGACCTGACCCTGACCTGACCCTGACCTGACCCCGGTCTGACCCCGG
>DATNMZ010000407.1:0-21889 GCA_035602095.1 Thermoanaerobaculia bacterium | reverse complement strand
GGAGACGGCGGCGGCGCGCAGCCGCCGCTTTTCTTTGCGGGCCCGTGCGTCATCGAGTCCCGGGCGCATGCGCTCGCGATGGGGCGCCGGCTGAAAGCGGTCGCGGAGGAGACCGGGGCGCAAATCGTCTACAAGTCGTCGTTCGACAAGGCGAATCGCTCCTCGGTGAGCTCCTTCCGCGGGCCCGGCCTGGAGGAGGGCCTCGACATCCTTTCGGAGGTGAAGAAGGAGACGGGCCTTCCCCTCCTCTCGGACATCCATGAGCCCGCTCAGGCGGAGAAGGCGGCGCGGGTCCTCGACGTGCTGCAGATCCCCGCCTTCCTCTGCCGCCAGACGGACCTGATTCTGGCCGCGGCGCGGACCGGCCGGCCCATCAACGTGAAGAAGGGGCAGTTCCTCGCTCCGGACGACATGGAACAGATCGTCGAAAAATGCCGGAGCGCGGGGAACGAGAACATCCTCCTGTGCGAACGCGGCAGCTCCTTCGGGTACCACAACCTCGTCGTCGACATGCGATCTTTTCCGATGATGCGCGCGCTCCGCCTTCCGATCGTCTACGACGTGACGCACTCGCTGCAGCTGCCGGGCGGGGGAAAGGAAACCGGAGGCTTGAAGCAGTACGCCCCCGCGTTGGCGCGCGCTGCCGCGGCGACCGGCGCCGTCGACGGGTTTTTCCTCGAGGTGCACGATAACCCCGAGGCGGCGCTCTCCGACCGCTCGACTCAGCTCGACGTTCGCATCGTTGCCGACCTGATCCGCTCCGTGCTGGCGATCGGAAAGCTCGTCCGCCCGCTCGGGATCTGAGGATGGGATCGCGACCCCGGCCGTCGTGAAGAACTGAGGCCGCGCCGTCCCGGCGGGCGGCCTTTCCTAGGGCGCGGCGGTCCGGTCGCGTTGCTCCGCGTCGAAATCTTCCACCGGGAATCCCGCCGCCTCCCAGGCGTCGAGACCGCCGGCGAGCGGCCGGACCAGCTTGAATCCCCTCTCCATGAGCGCGCGGGCCACACGGGCCGCCGAGGCTTCGTTCGGTCAGGTGCAGTAGAGAACGATCTCCCGGTCCGTAGGAAGCGATTCGGCTTTCGCCGCGATCTCGGAAAACTCCAGGATCTTCGCACCGGGAATCCGCCGCGCGTCGACGGCCCGGGCCGAAGGAGTCCGGACGTCCAGGACGACCGGACCGTCGCTCTTCGCGAGCAGCGGATAGAGATCTTCGGGGAGGATCCGCGCCATCCGCAGCGCGCGATAGAACCGGCGCCGCTGCCACCACTTCAGACCGATGAAGAGCGCGAGCGCGGCGGCGACGACGAAGAGGGCGTTCGTGCCGAACCCGGCGAGCGTCTCGATGGCGCGGTCGATCGCGGTGTGAAAGACCCGGCCGAGGAGGACGGCCGCGCCCGCCCACGCGAGGGCTCCCCCGGCGTCATAGAAGAGAAACGCAAGGGGCCGGCGAACCGTCGCGCCCGCCAGAGGCGGCGCCACCGTCGAGAAGCCCGGGATGAACTTGGCGACGAGGAGCGACGGCATCCCCCACCGCTCGAAGGCCGTCTCCGTCTGCCGCACGCACGAGTCCGGCGAAAGGGACACGCGGCACAGGGTCTTCAAGACCCGAAGGCCGAGACGGCGGCCGAGCACGTACCAGATCGAGTCCGCAATCACGGAGGCGATGACCGCGACGAGAAGAACCTGCGCCAGGGAAACGTCCTTCTCGACCGTCAGAGCGCCCGCCACGATCAGAATCGGCACGGCCGGGATGGGGAGGCCGATCTGCTCGAGGAAAACGCTCACGAAGACGAGCGGCAACCCGTGCTTCAAGACCGTGTCGACCAGTGGGTGCACGGCGCGAATCCTACGCCACGCTCGCTCGGGCATAATCGCGCCGTGGTCCCGCCCATCCGGCTCCTTTCGGCGGCCACGCCGGCCGCGCGACCCCGCCCCCGACCCCTACCCCTCCGGGGGCTTCCCGCCCTCTTTTCCGAATCCGCCTAACCTCGGGCCGCCTGGTCCGTCAAAGGAAGCGGATGGAAGGAAGCGACCGAGCCGCCGTCCTCCGGGCGAAGGCGGGCGACCGGGACGCCTTCCGGGAGATCGTGGAAGCCCACAGCCGGCACGTGTTCGGACTGGCCTTTCGGATGACGGGTAACGAGGAGGATGCGGAAGATGTCGTACAGGAGACGTTCTTGAAGGCCTATCGGGCGATCGAACGATTCGAAGGGGCTTCCGAGGTCTCGACCTGGCTCCATCGCATCGCCGCCAATTGCGCCGTGGACCTTCTCCGGAGGCGCCCAAAGCCCGCCCGCTCCTCTTTCGGCGCGGGTGAGGCGCCCGAGCCGGACACCTTTCCGGACATCCGCTCGGGTCCCGAGGCGGCCGCCTTTGGTTCCGAGATCGACCGGCGGGTGCGGGCCTCGCTCGAGAGGCTCTCCGCGATGGAGCGCGCGGCCTTCACGCTCCGGCACTTCGAGGGCCGCTCGATCGCCGACATCGCCCGGCTCCTCGGCGTGCGCGCCGGCGCCGCCCGCAACTGCGTCTTCCGCGCCGTCGCCAAGCTGCGCGAGGAGCTTGCGCCTCTCCGGGGCTCCGTGCCATGAACCATCTGTCCGAGGAGGATCTCGCGACGTTCCACTGGGAGGGCGGCCGCGCGGCGGGAAAACACCTCGCGTCCTGCGCCGCCTGCGCGGAGCGTCTGGCGCAGCTCTCGGCGCTCCTCCGGCAGGTGGAGTCGGCTCCCGTACCGCCCCGCGCGGAATCGTATGGCCGGGAGGTCTGGGCCCGGCTCGCGCCGCGGCTGCCGGAGCGCCCGGAGCGGACCCGGCCGTGGCTTCTCGGCGCACGTCCTCTCTTCGCCGCGGGCGCGATCGCCGCACTCGCCGTCGCCGCGTTCCTCGCCGGCCGCCTCGGCGCGCCGCGGGCCGCCCGGCCCCCCGATCGCGCGCTCTCCCATCGCGTGCTCTTCGTGGATCTGGGCGACCACCTCGAACGCTCCGAGTCGATCCTTCTCGAGCTCGTCAACTCCCCCGCGGAAGGAGCGGTGGACGTCTCCGCCGAGCAGGCGCGTCTCTCGGATTTTCTCCCCGCCAACCGTCTCTATCGCCAGTCCGCGAGCCAGGCCGGAGATCCGGCCGTTTCCGGACTGCTCGACGAGCTCGAGCGCGTGCTGCTCGACGTTGCCCATGGCCCCTCCCGACTCACGGCCGCGCAGCGCGAGACGCTGCGGCGCCGGATCGAGTCGGACGGGGTCCTCTTCCGCGTCCGCGTTCTCGGTTCCCGGGTGCGGGACAGCGAGCGCATCACCCCGTCCCGCCCCGCAGAGCCGTCAACGGAAAGGAAACGCGCATGATCCGACGAGCCCTTGGCTTTGTGCTTCTCGCGAGCTCCACCGCCATCGCGGGAGCGCTCGCCTTCGACGCCACACTTCCCGCATGGACCGAAGAGCGCGAAGATCGGTCCTCGCGCGAGTCGGAGCTCTACGACCGCGGGACGAAGGCGCTCGACGACGGCGAGTGGGCCGACGCGGCGGCGGCCTTCCGCGAAGTCGTCCGGCTGGGCGGGGCCCGGTCGGACGGAGCGCTCTACTGGGTCGCCTATGCGCTCGCCAAGCAGGACCGCCGGGACGAGGCACTCGCCATCCTGCGCGGCTTCGAGAAGCAATACCCGAAGAGCTCGTGGCGCAAGGAGGCTCGGGCGCTGGAGCTCGAGATCCAGCCCTCTTCCGGCAAGAGCCTTCTCCAGGAGGGCGGCGACGACGAAGACCTGAAACTGATGGCGATTCACAGCCTCATGAACACCGAGCCCGAGCAGGCGATCCCGCTGCTCGAGAAGGTGCTGAACGGGCCCTCCTCGCCGAAACTGAAGGAGCGCGCGCTTTTCGTGCTCGCGCAGAGCGGGTCCCCTCGCGGCCGCCAGATCCTCGCGGAGATCGCGCGGGGCCGATCCGGGCCCGACCTCCAGGAGAAGGCCATTCACTACCTGGGCATCTTCGGCGGAAAAGGCAACGGGCAGCTTCTCTCGGAGATCTATGCGTCCGCCGCGGGCAACGAGGTGAAGGAAAAGGTCCTCCACGCCTTCATGCTGTCCGGCAACAAGGAACGGGTCCTCCAGGCCGCGCGGAGTGAGAAGAGCCCCGAGCTGCGGGCCGCGGCGGTGCACCTGCTCGGGGTCATGGGGGCGCGCGCGGAGCTGCGGGACATGTACCGGACCGAATCCGCCGAGAGCGTGAAGGAGGGCATCCTGAAGGCCATGTTCATCGCCGGAGACGTCGAGAACGTGCTGGACCTCGCGAAGACCGAGTCCAATCCGACCCTGCGCCGCGCGGCGATCCACAAACTGGGCCTCATGGACCGCGACCGCTCCGCCTCGGCTCTGCTCTCGATGTACCAGACGGATCGGGATGTCGAGCTGAAGAAGGCCGTCCTCCAGGCCCTCTTTCTCCAGAACAACGGGAAAGCGCTCGTCGCGATCGCGCGGTCCGAGAAGGACCCGCGGCTGAAGGCCGAAGCGGTCTCGAAGCTGTCGATCATGCGCAACAAGGACGCGACGGATTACATGCTCGAAATCCTGAGTCGGTAAACGGGATTCGATCGAAAGAGAAGGAGACCCCATGATCCGAGCCACCGCCCTCTCCGCCGCCCTCCTCGCGCTCTGCTGCTGGCCCGCCCCCGGGGCCGCCGAAAGCGGATCGCACCGGGGCGGAAACGTCTCCATCTCGACGGGAAACGACGGGGACGTGCGCGCCTGCGGAGACATCCGCATCCGTTTCAACGACCGCGACGCGGCGCGCTCGGAGGAGCGGCTCTCCGGCGTGGCCCCGCGCGGCCCGCTCACCATTCGACTCCCCGAGAACTCGGGCGCGTGGGTCCGGGGCTCGGACCGGAGCGACTTCGTCATCCTCGCCTGCCGGGCGGCAGAGTCGGCGGATGTCCTCGCCGGGATCTCCGTGGCGTTCGACAACGGCGATCTCCGGGTGAACGGGCCGGCGAGCGGCGACTGGGTGGTCCACTTCGTCGTCGACGCCCCGCGCGCGAGCACCATCGACGCGGAAGCCCGCAGCGGACCGCTTCATTTCGAGGGTCTCTCGGGCCGGGTGAAGGCCCGCATCATCAACGGACCGGTCAGTTTCCGCGACTCCTCCGCGTCGATCGACGCACGAGCCGAAAACGGCCCGATCTCTCTCGACGGCACCTCGGGAGACGTGGAGGCGCGCGCGCAGAACGGACCCATTTCGGTGAAGGGGGACTCGGGGAATCTCCGCGTGAATACGGAGAATGGCCCCATCTCGGTCCGGCTCTCGGGAGATGCCTGGCGGACCGGGCGGCTCGACGCGCACGCCGTGAACGGGCCGCTCACCCTCCACATCCCCGATGGCTACCGATCGGCGACGCTCGTCGAGAGCTCCGGCCACTCTCCGGTCCGGTGCCGCGCCGCGGCGTGCGATGGAGCGAAGAAGAACTGGGACGACGATTCCCGCCGGATCGAGTTCAACTCCGGCCCCCCGGTCGTGTCGCTGTCCACGGTCAACGGGCCGGTCTCGATCGAGTCGGCGAGGCAGCCGTGACGCGGCCGCGGTTGTCCCTTGCGGGAGCCATCATCGCCGCCGCCGGCGTGGCCGCCCACCTCCCGGCACAGGTCCCGCCGAAGCTCTCGGAGGCGAGAGTGGAAACGCGGGACGCCTCGGCGGGCCTGGAACCCGCGTTTCGCGCCGCCGCGGCGGCGGCCTCTCCCGTCTGGATCGCCTGGGCGGTGCCCGCATCCGAGGGGCGTCATCTCTGCTGCGGGGACGGCTTCGACGGCTGGGGCTGCGGCGGTCCCTGCTCCCTCGAAGGCGGCAAGGGGTCCGAGAACGTCAACTTCCGCGATCGGGAGGACCTCGAGGGCGGAGACTCTCGAGTGCTCATCTTTTCGCGGGTGGAACGCGGCCAGACGACGCGTCTGCGCCTTTTCTCCGACGAGTGCACCATCCGGGGCGGCGGGATGCCGGTGGTCTGGTTGCTGCGCGTCCGTCCGGCGGAGAGCGTCGCGTTTCTGACCCGTCTCGTCGCGGACGCGCCCCGCGAGGAGGGGGACTCCGATGAAGGAAAGCGCCCCGGGCAGCGCGCGTTGACGGCGATCGCGCTCCACGACGACGCGTCCGCGGACCTCGCGCTCGAACGATTCGCGCTGCCCGGCCCGCCCGATGGGACGCGCCAGAAAGCGATCTTCTGGCTCGGCAACTCCCGGGGGCGCCGGGGATATGAGGTGCTCCGCCGGCTCGCCGCCGAGGAACAGAGCGACGGCATCCGCAAGCACGTCACTTTCGGGCTGTCGCAGAGCAAAGTGCCGGAAGCGATCGAGACCCTGATCGGCATGGCGAAGAGGGACGGGAGCCCGCGCGTCCGCGGGCAGGCGCTGTTCTGGCTGGCCCACAAAGCGGGCCGGAAGGCGACCGAGGCGATCGACGAGGCGATTCGGGACGATCCGGAGACGGAGGTCAAGAAGAAGGCGGTGTTCGCGCTGACGCAGCTGCCGGCGGAGGAATCCACGACGCAGTTGATCCGGGTGGCGCGCACGAACCGCAACGCGCAGGTTCGCAAGCAGGCCCTCTTCTGGCTCGGCCAGTCGAAGGATCCCCGGGCGCTCGCCTACATCGAGGAAGTCCTGACCCGTTGAGACAGGTGACAGGTGACGGGTGTCAGGCGATGGGTGGGCAGATCTGACTACCACGGACCACCTATCACCGACGACGCACCACCTACGACCTACCGACGCCCCCTGCGGCCTGCCACCTGAAACCTGACACCTGCCACCTACCTGGCCGGCTTGCCTTCGGAGTCGAGCAGAACGATCTCTCCGAAGTTGAGCTCCTTGACTCCCGCTTCGATCTTCGCGCGGTCGCCGACCAAGAGGAGCCCGGCCTTCTCCTTTTTCGCGTACTTTTCGGCGGCGGCTCTCGCCTGCGCGATCGTCGCGCCCGCCGCGGCGTCGTACTCGCGTTGCAGCTCGGCCAGCGGGAGTCCGTCCACCCAGAGGTCGGCGATCTGACCGTTGATCCGCGCGAGGGCCTCGAACCGCTGTGCGTAGCCGCGGACTCGCGTGGAACGCGCGTTCGAGAACTCCTCCTCGGTGATCGGTTTCGTCCCCGCGAGCCCTTTCAGCTCGTTCTCGAACTCGACCAGAGATTCCCGGGTCTTGTTCGTCTGCACCCCTCCGGTCGAGAACCAGAGTCCTCCGTCGCGGAAGAGCGCGAGATTCGAGAACACCCCGTAGGAGTAGCCCTTGTTCTGCCGGAGGTTCAAATTCAAGCGGGTGCCGAAGCCTCCGCCTCCCCAGACGGCGTCCGCCAGCGCAAGGGAGGAATAGTCCTCCGTCCGCCGCGCGGGCGCCGGAAGGAACTGGGTCACGACCGTTTGCGCGGCGTCCTGGCGGTCCACCAGATAGACGCGGCCGACGGGCGCGGGCGCCGGGGGCGGGATGACCACGGCCGGCGCGGCGCCGCCGCTCCAGCTTCCGAAGGCTTTCGATGCGAGGGCCTGCGCTTCTTCCAGCCGGATGTCTCCCGAGAAGACGAGAGCCGAGCTCCCCGGCTTCCAGCGGGCCTCGTGAAAAGCCGCGAGGTCCGCGCGCGTCAGCGCGCCAACGGTCGACGGGAGTCCCTGCACCGCGCGTCCATACGGATGCTCGGGTCCGAACGCGAGCATCGCCCGGACCCGGCCGGCGATCGCATTCGCGTTCTTGGACTGCTGCGCCAGCGCGTCCAGATGGCGTTTCTGCTCGCGGTCCACCTCTTCGGCCGGAAAAGTCGGGTTCCGGACGACGTCGGCGAGAATCCCGAGCGCGGGCGAGAGATTGCGCTTCAAGACTTCGACCTCCAGCCGGGAGTCGTCGCGCGTCGTCGCAGCCGTGATGTCCGTACCGAGGTCGCCCAGGGCGTCCTCGATGGCGAGCGCCTGCCGCGACGTCGTTCCCCGCCTGGCCGTCTGCGCCGCCAGATAGGCGACGCCGTCTTTTCCGGCGGGCGCCGCGGCGCTGCCCGCGCGCGTCGAAAAGGTCACCGCCACCTTGGGGAGGTCCGGCCGCTCGACGACGAACAGCTCCATCCCATTGTCGAGCCGGGCGGTCTTCACCTCGGGCGCGCGGAAGGGCCGGTCGGCGCCGAAGCCGGGCGGCTTCGACCGGTCGAGCGCGGTCTCGGGGGCTCGTCCGGATTTCTCCGGGTGGAAGCGGACGAGCAGGCGGTTCTGCGTGTTCAGGTATCGCGCGACGGCCTCCCGCGCTTGACCGGCGGTGACCCGCCGGTGCCGGTCGATGTCCGCCTCGAATTTTCCGGGGTCGCCCAGGTACGTGTTGTACTGGTTCAGAAGGTCGGCCTTGCCCCCGAATCCTCCAATCCTTTCGATCCCGGAAACGAACGCAAATTCCTGCTTCGACTTCGCGCGATCGACCTCGGCCGCGGTCAAGCCCGCCTTCGCCAGGCGCGCGATCTCCTCAGTGACGATGCGCTCGACCTCCGGAAGGGATACTCCCGGACGCGCGGTGGCGATGACCGTGAAGAAGCCGGAGATCTCTCCGCTGTTCTGAAACGAGTTTACGGTCGAGCAGAGCTGTTTGTCGTAGACGAGCGCCTTCGTAAGCCGGGAAGAGAGCCCGTCCGTCAGGACCAGGGACACGAGGTCGAGCTCGGCGTCTCCCGGCGCGAAGAACGGCGGGGTGGGCCAGGTCATGTAGGTCCGATCGAGCGGAACCCGGTCGGTGGCCTCGACGATCTTTTCCCCCGAAAGGGACGGGATCCACCGCGTCGGCCGGTCGATCGGCGGGCCGGCGGGGATCCCGCCGAAGTACTTCTCGACGAGCCGCCTGGCTTCCGCAGGGTCGAAGTCGCCGGCGATGACGAGAGAAAGGTTGTTCGGCGTGTAGTAGCTCCGGAAGAACTCCTTCACGTCGTCTGCCGACGCCGCCGTCAGGTCTTCATGGCTCCCGATCACGGTCCACGAGTAGGGGTGGCCGGCGGGATGCAGGTTCTCGGTGATGAGCTTGAAGGCGCGGCCGTAGGGTGTGTTCTCGAGTCCCTGTCTCCGTTCGTTCTTGACCACGTCCCGCTGGTTGTCGAGCTTCTCTTTGGTCAGCGCGTCCGCCAGAGTCGCGAGCCGGTCGGACTCGAGCCAGAGGATCTTCTCGAGATTTCCCGACGGGACCGTGGCGAAGTAGTTCGTCCGGTCGTTGTTCGTCGTCCCGTTGACGCCGCCTTCGCGGAGGTTGGCGCCCGCCTGCTCCGCCGTGACGAAGTAATCGCCGGCGTTCTTCGAGCCCTGGAACATCATGTGCTCGAAGAGGTGGGCGAAACCGGTGCGTCCGGCTCGCTCGTTCTTCGAGCCCACGTGGTACCACTGATTCACGTTCACGATCGGGAGTTTCCGGTCGACGTGGAGGATCACCTGGAGCCCGTTCGGAAGTGTGTACTTCTCGAACTCCACTTTCGGGGCGCTCGCCGCGTCTTTCGGAGCTGCGGCACGCGAAGCCTTTTTCGCCGGCGCTTTCGGAGCGGGTGCGGGAGGAGCGGCGGCCGCCAAAACGGCGGGGAGCGAGATGAGAACCAACGCAGAAGCGCGTCGCAAGAGGTTCACGGAATCTCCTTTCGGCCCGCGGGCCTCGTCCCGCGGTTTTCCCACTCCATACGGAGGGACGTCCCGCGGGTTTTCGGAGAGCGCGGGCCCAAGCGAAGGCTAAGATATGCGCCCGTGATCCTCCAAACCGCCCGGAGAGTCCTCCAGATCGAGGCGGACGCCGTTCGCGAACAGATCGGCAACCTCGGGCCCTCCTTCGTCGAGGCGGTCGAACGGATCGCCGCGTCTCCCGGCCGGCTCTGCGTCACCGGACTCGGGAAGTCGGGGCTCGTCGGGCAGAAGGCCGCCGCGACCCTAGCGTCCACGGGGACGCCGGCCTACTTCCTCCACGCGGCGGAGGCCGGCCACGGGGATCTCGGGATGCTCGTCGGGGGCGACCTCGTCCTGGCGCTTTCCTATTCGGGGAAGACGGCGGAGATCGTGCGGCTCCTCGAGTTCGCCCGCACCCGCTCCCTCGGGACGATTGCGATCACCGGCACGGAGGGGTCTGCCGTCGCTCGCGCCGCCGACATCGCCCTCGCGATCACCGTGTCCCGGGAGGCGTGCCCGTTGAACCTGGCGCCGACCGCCTCGACGACGGCGATGCTCGCCGTCTGCGACGCGCTTGCGATGGCGCTCTCGGAGATGCGGGGCTTCAAGGAGGAGGACTTCGCCGCGTTGCATCCCGGCGGGGATCTCGGCCGGCGTTTTCTGAAAGTTCGGGACCTGATGCGAACGGGCGAGCGCGTCCCCTCCGTCCTCGAGAAGACCCCGATGACCGAGGCGATCCACGAGATGTCTCGGAAGATGATGGGGATCACGGCGGTGGTCGACGCGAACGGGGCGCTGCTCGGCGTGATCTCCGACGGCGACCTCCGGCGGCTGCTCGAAAGGGACCCCGGACTGCTCTCGCAAGACGCGGCGGCGTGCCTCCATCCGCACCCGCGCACCGTGGACGCCGAAGAATTCGCATCGACCGCACTCGCGAGGATGGAGGAGGCTCGGATCACCTCATTGTTCGTCGTCGGAGCGGGGGGACGCCTGGCCGGCGCCGTGCACCTCCACGACCTCCTCTCCGCCGGAATCACCACCGCGACATGAGCTCCCGGCGAGGTACCTCCACCGGCCGGCGGCCGATCCGGGCGCTGTTTTTCGACGTGGACGGGGTGCTGACGGACGGCCGCATCTACCTCGCCGACGACGGCAATGACTTCAAGGTCTTCGACACGAAAGACGGCCACGGGATCAAGATGGCGATCGCGGCCGGTCTGAAGGTGGCGTGGATCTCGGGAAGGACCTCGCGAGCCACGGCGAGGCGCGCCCGCGAGCTCGGAGTCCACGTCTGCCGGCAGGGCGTCGATCACGATGGCAAGCTCCGCGTCTATCGCGAGATCTGCCGGAAATTCGACGTGGTCGCCGCGGAGACGGCCGCGGTCGGCGACGACGAGCCGGACATTCCCCTTCTGGAGGCCGCGGGCTTTTCCGCGTGCCCGGCGGACGCCGTGCTCTCCGCGCGCCGCGCCGCTCAGGCGGTCTTGAAGAACCCGGGCGGCCGGGGCGCCGTTCGCGAATTCATCGAGCTCGTCCTGGCCCGCAATCGCGCCGACCGCTGACCCCCGTCGCGAGGCGTTCCGGGAAGCGCGAAACCGTACCGCGAAAAACCTACGTCGGCTCTTCCGCGCCCCGCTTCCGGAAGATCCATGCCACGCCGACCCCGAGCAGGTAGAGGGCGATCATCGGAAAGGCAAAAACGCACTGCGTCGCGACGTCCGGTGTCGGCGTGATCACCGCGGCGATGATGAAGATGATCAGGATGGCGTACTTGAATTTCGCCATGAGCCAGCGGGGCGTCACGACCCCCATCCGCGCGAGAAAGAAAATGAAGATCGGCATCTCGAAGCAGACTCCGAGCCCCAGGATCAACTTGATCGCCGTCGACAGATACTCGTTGATGGTGATGACGGCGTTGAAGTCCTTTCCCATTCCGACGAGAAAGCCGACGACGAGCGGAAACGCCTCGTAGTACGCGAACGCGCACCCGGACAGGAAGAAGAAGACCCCCGCGAAGATGAAGGGCCACACGTACCGCCGCTCGCGACGGTAGAGCGCGGGCGCCACGAACAGCCAGAGCTGCCAGAGCAGGATCGGCGAGGCGGCGATCACGCCCGCAAAGAGCGCGACGCGGAAGTACATGAGAAACGGCTCGGTCAGCGTCGTGTAGGAGAGGTTCTGCCCCGGGGGCAGGACCCGGCGCAACGGGCGCGCCAGAAACGTGAAGAGCTCCGGCGCCCAGTTCCAGCAGGCGAGGAAGGTGACGAAAACCGCGATCAGGCAGACGATGAGCCGCTTGCGGAACTCTTCGAGGTGATCGAAGAACCCCATGCGGGGGAGCTCCTCCTCCCCGGGGTCGCGCAATCGCGGGGGACTCTCTTCCGTCACGCGCGGCGCGCTCTCGCCGGCGCGAGGGACGGCCGGAAAGCCCGCGCCGCCGGGGCCCGCGGAGACCTCAAGCGGGCGTGATGGGACGAGGGTCGGTCGGGGCGGGAGCGGCCGGAGCCGCGGGCGCGGAATCGGGGGCGGCCGGCGGCTGCGGCACGGTGGCCGCCTCCGGGGCCCCGAAGAGGCTCGACCGAACGGAGGTGACGTGCTCGGTCACCGCGGCCACCTCGTTCTTGCTCTGCTCGATTTCGGTCTCGATAGATTTTTTCAGCTCGTCGGACGCCCTCTTGAATTCCGCGAGCCCTTTTCCGAGCGACTTTCCGATTTCCGGCAGCTTCTTCGGCCCGAAGACGAGCAGCGCGACGATGAAGATCAGGATCAACTCGGGCATACCGATGGAACCGAACATGTTTCCCCCTGCGACGGCGATTCTACCCCTGCCATGCGTCGCGGAGGGGAATCCCTGGGGTTTTGACGATCGGCGTGTCAGAATGTCAACGCTCCCCGAGTTTTTCGGGTCAGGAGGTTCGAGTGAGCCAGCCACGGTCCCGCTTTCTCGTGTCGATCGCGCTTCTGGGCGTCGCAACGCTCCTCGGAGGCGCCCTCGGAGGAAAGCTCTTTGCGTCTCCGGAGCGCGAGGTTCCGCCGCTGGACGAATACGCCGACATCCTGACGACCCTGGGCGAGTGGTCCCCGGAGCCGGTCGCCCCGGAGAAGTTCGTCTACGCCTCCATCCACGGCATGCTCGCGCGGCTCGATCCGCACACGGCCTTTCTCGAGCCCGACGAGTACGCGGCGATGCGCGAAAAGCAGCAAGGCTCCTTCTTCGGCCTCGGGATTCAGATTCAGAAGAGGATGGGCAAGATCACGGTCATCGCGCCCATGGAGGGCACGCCGGCCTACAAGATGGGCGTTCGCGCCGGAGACGTGATCACCCACATCGAGGACGAGGAGATCAAGGAGGACGCTTCCACCGACGATGTCGTCCGCAAGCTGCGCGGCCCCAAGGGGACTCAGGTGCACATCACGATCCGGCGGACGGGCATGGACGAGCCGCTTCGGATGACGATCACCCGCGCCGAGATTCCGACGCTGTCCGTGCCCTACGCTTTCATGCTCGATTCCGACACCGGGTACATCCTTCTCCGGGACTTCACCCACACCTCCAGCCGGGAGGTCACGGCGGCGCTCGGGAAACTCGAGAAGCAGGGGATGAAGAAGCTCGTGCTCGATCTGCGCGGCAACCCCGGCGGCGTGCTCGATCAGGCGGTGGACGTCTCCGACGTGTTTCTCCCCAAGGGCGCCAAGATCGTCTACACGCGGGGGCGCACGCCTTCTTCCGCGCAAGACTTCTACGCCCCGGGCGAAGGGCCGCACTTCGACCGTCCCCTGGTCGTCTTGATCAACCGCGGCTCCGCTTCCGCATCGGAGATCGTGGCCGGCGCGATCCAGGACCACGACCGGGGCCTGCTCGTGGGACAGAGGAGCTGGGGCAAGGGCCTCGTCCAGAGCGTCTACACGCTGCCCTACGGGGCCGGGCTGGCGCTGACGACCGCGCGTTACTACACGCCGTCCGGGCGCTGGATCCAGCGCGACTACAGCGACCTCCTCGCCTACGTGAACCCGGAGGACCCCGACGCGGGGACCGGCGAGGGCTTCGCCGACGCTCCCCGGACGGCCGGACAGACCTTCTTCACGGACGCGGGCCGCACGGTGTACGCCGCCGGCGGGATCACGCCGGACGTGGCGGTGAAGAGCGGCTGGACGGAATCGAAGCTGCTGTCGCAGTTGCTCGCGCGCAACCTCTTCTTCAATTTCGCGGTCGACTACCTGGCGAAGCACCCGGACGTGAAACCGAACTTCGAGGTGACGCCGGCCCTGCGCCGGCAGCTGTTCGAATTCGCGGAGGCGAGCAAGTTCTCGAGCGCCGAAGAGCTGACCCGCCAGTGGGAGGCGGAGCCAAACCGCAACCTGGTCGATCTCGCGATGAAGGTCGAGATCGTCAACGCCAGGTTCGGGCTCGAAGCGGGCCGCAAGGTCCAGGCGGAAGGCGACACGCAGCTTCAGAAGGGACTCGCGATGTTCGACGAAGCCGCTCGGATCGCCGCCCTTCCGAAGAAGCCCGCCCCCTCTCGCGCCTCGCGCCAGGGCAGCTAGCGTTCCGGAGTCGAGTCGCCCGGTTCCGTCGAGAACCGGGCGAGTTCGGGAACGCCTCAGCCGCCGTCAGGAAGGCACCGGGGCTCGCCCGAAACGCTCGAAGAGGCGCAGGAGGAGCGCGACGCCGATTCCCCACGCTCCGTTCAACAACAGAGCTCCCGCGAGAATGTTCGGCTGCCAGCCGCCCGCCACCGGCTGGCCCTTCAGCGGAAAAACGACGAAGAGAGCCACCGCGGTGGGGGCGAGCGCGCCGAAGAGGAGCGCGAGGACCCAGTAACTGGTCATTCCTGTCGCTCCATTCGCGCGGCCGATGATGTACCCGAGAAGGATTCCCCACAGCCCTCCCCAGAACGCCAGCGAGAGGACCGCCGGCACCCCGAGCGGCGGCGTCGAGTCCAGGACATACGCTCGACGGGGCGTGGCGCCGGCCGCGTGCAGAATCGCCAGGATCCCCTGATGGAAGATGAGAGTCGACAGGAACCCCGCCAGAAACGCCTTGAGAGACTGCATCGGACGCCTCGATTCCGAGCCCGCGCGGCCCGCGCGCGGAGATTATAGGAGCCTTCCCGGCCCGCGCTGGCGGGCGCGCGCAGGACGCTCGCCCCAACAAAAAGCCCCGCCGCAGCGGGGCATGGAGAAGGGGACGAGGCTCTTCAGCGTTTGATCGGGGAGTTGTTCAAGACCACGAACTTTCGACGTCCGACTTCCGTCCGCACGCCGAAACTGTCGAACGCGTAGATCACGAGGTCGTGCTCCGTGTCGCTCATGTGCGTCGTGTCGATGGGGTAGAAGAAGCCGACGAACGGAGTCGGCACGCGGATGTCGTTGGCGGGGACGTCGTCGCGTCGCAGACCGTACGTGCCCAGGATCGGTGCCAGGGTCGCGACGACCTGCCCGTCGATATCGAGCTCCAGGGAGGAGACCCCGCCGTCGAAGTCGTACGCCCAACCCGACACCAGGAAGGTTCCGTTGATGAACTGGTCCTCGGTGGGCGTGTCGATGTAGCCGAAGGAGGGTCGGTCGGGGTTCAGAGTCGAGAGGTCGCACAGGACGTTGACCGACATCGCGCTCAACTGGATGACCGTGTCCTCGTCGTCACCGACGCGGATCGCGAGCGTGTGTTTCCCGGAGTTCGTCTCGCCCGTGATGACCCCTCCGCCGGCGGCGCTTGGAATGACGACCTCCAGGAGACCGGTCGTCGGGTCCTGTTGCAACGCGAAGGCGAAGTTGAACCCCGCGTTGTCCGCGTTGACGTATCCGGAGTAGAGGCGCGCGACGTCCGGCCGGTTTACGCCATAGCAGTTCAGGAGCGCGGTGCCCAGGCGGACGCAGTCCCGCCGGCTGTTGGCGATCGGCTGTCCGTCCAGCGTGAGCTCGACGTAGGCGACTTGCCCCTTGTCGAGCCGGGCGCCGGTGTCGAGGGCCCACCCCTTGACGATGTTGCTGTAGAAAGAGACGGGCAGCGACGGCGCCCCGGTCGGGCCCGGCGGCAAGCAGGGCGAGGGGCAGACGACCGGCGGCGGCACCACGATGAACGGGGGCTGGCAGTTCAAGGAAGCCTTGTCCAGCGGGAAGTCGACACGGCCGAAGGGGGCGAGGTTGCTTCCGTTGTTGATGACCTGAACGGTGCGCGTGCCGATCACGCGCGACACCGCGCTCGTGTCCGTCACCCGGACGGAAACGACGTGCATGCCGTTTAAGAGCTTCGTCGAGTCGACGTTGGCGATGAAGCCGGAGAACACGGCGAAAGGGACGTCGGGAAACGCGGCGGCGACGTCGGGGCGGGTCGTTCCGTAGAGAGCCGTTTGCGGCCGGACGCCGCTGTCCCGCGAACGCGAGTCGTCTCCCAGGCGGCCGATCGCGGACGAGACGATCTGCCCGTCGATCAAGAAGTCGATGTGATCGATCCCCTGGTCGTCGAGCGCCCAACCGACGATCGGATAGGAGCCGTTCATGCCCTCGGTCCCGGTATCCGAGGGCATGTCGATGTACCCGAACGGCGCCTGGTTTACGGTATTGTCGACGATCACCGAGACGGGACCGAGAGTGAACCGATTCCCGCTCGACTCGGTCACGCGCACGGTCACGGAGTGCGTTCCGTTCGAGAGCGTCCGCGTGTAGAACGAGGTCAGGAAACCGGGCCTCGGCGTGGCGCTGTTGACGTAGTTGGGAAAAGCGTTCAACACGTCGATTCTCGGGATGTTCAGGTCGGCGGTGTTGGTGGGCGTCGAGTTGCCGTCGATGAAAAGCTCGATCTTGTCCACTTTGTTGAAGTCGAGCACGAAGCCAGAGACGCGCACGACTCCGGAGACCTGCTGGCCCGCGGTCGGTTCGTCGATGACTCCAATGGGCTGCGCCGCCGCGCCGATCGCGACGAGAAAACCGGCCAGGATCGCAAGCGCCAGATGCAGGGGCGCCTTCTTCATTGCGCAACCTCCCGAAAATTTAATGAAACAATGGCCAAATCTCGACGGAAAGTCAAGTGTTCTCAAAGGTTCACCTCATTTTTTTAGGCTTCGGATCAAAAACACTAGGGATTCTGAGACTCCCCGGAAGGGCCGTTTTCCCCCTCTTTCCGGCTCCCCGGCTTCCCGGGCGACCTCTCCCACCGGGCTCGGCCGCGGTCGCGCGCCCGAGCGCTTCCCGCCCGATCCTGCGTCCGGGTGGGCAGAAGGAGGCTCGCCGCGTCCGGAGGGTCCGAATGCCCGGCTCCCCCGCCGGTGCGATTCACTTTCGCAAACGGTCTTCTCAGATGCTAAAACCGCAACCCCGATGCGAAAGGTTCGAACGGCGGGGGCGCAACGGCCGTGCGGCGCAATGGGCGGAGGCCTGCGCCCGCGGTTTGGGCGGCCGTGAAAGCGATCTGGAAGTCCCGGCCGGCCCAGATCGTCGCCTCGCTCCTGCTGGCCGGGATTCTTCTCGCCCTCTTCCTCCGTCAGGTTCGCTTTCGAGAGATCGCCGACGCCGTCGCTTCCGTTTCGATCGGCTGGCTCGCAGTCGCGACCGGGATCGCGCTCGCGTCGTTCGCGATTCGCGCCCTGCGTTGGACCTGGCTTCTCTCCCCCGTCGCCCGGGTCCCCTGGTTGCCCGCGTTTGCCGCGACCGCGGTCGGGTTTGCGGCGAACAACCTGCCGGGGAAGGTCGGCGAAGTCCTGCGGCCCGCGTTCCTCGCGCGGACGCGGCGGCTCCCCTTCTCCCCCCTTCTCGCCTCGATCGTGCTCGAGCGCGTTCTGGACGGCGTCGCCGTCGTCATCTTCTTCGCGTTCGCGATGGCGGCCGGGTTGCCGCGCGCGGGCGGCCTCGGTCCGCTGGGACTTCCCGCTCTTTTCATGCTGGTCGTCTGCGGCGCGGTCGCGTTCGCCGTCTTTCAACGCGCCCGCACGGAAGCTTTCCTCGATCTGTTCTGGCGTCGGCTCCCCGAGCGGTTCCAGCCGCGGGTACGCTCCTTCGCCGGCTCCTTCATCGACGGATTCGCGCCGCTCCGCCGTCCACGACTCTTCGCGCTGGCGAGCGCGGGATCGCTCGGAATGTGGTTCGTGATCAACGTGCAGCTCTGGGCGCTCTTCCGCGCCTTCCACGTGCCGGTCCCCTTCTCCGCGGCGTACGTCGTCACGGCGTTCGCCGTGCTCGGCCTCATGGTGCCGACCCCGGGCGGCCTCGGGTCGTACCACGTCGCGGTGCAGTTCGCCCTCGCCTACTTCTACGGCGTGTCCTTTGCCACCGCCTCCGCCGTCGCGCTCCTCGCCCACGCGATCTCTTTCGGGCCCATCACCGTCATCGGTCTCGGATTCCTTCTCGCCGCCCCGGCCCGCGCATCGGAGCCTCCGCCAAACCCTTGATCGAGCGGTGCGACGGAGCACCTCCGGTGCGCCCCCGGTCGACGGCGCGCGTTGCCCGCGATACTCTTGCGTCATGCGATGCCCGTTCTGCGGGGGAGGCGATGACCGGGTGGTGGACTCGCGCGAAGGGCGCGAGGGCGAGGTCATCCGGCGTCGCCGCGAGTGCGTCTCCTGCGGCCGGCGCTTCACTTCGTACGAGACGATCGAGGAGATCCCGTACATGGTCGTCAAACACGACGGACGGCGCGAGAGCTTCGACCGGAAGAAGCTCCGAGCCGGCCTCGTCAAGGCCTGCGAAAAGAGGCCCGTCGCGCCCGCCCGGCTCGACGCGATCGTCGACGAGATCGAAACGCGCCTTCACGATTCGGAAGAGCGCGAGATCGCGACGACGCAGATCGGTTCGCTCGTGATGGACCGCCTCCGGGATCTCGACAAGGTCGCGTACGTTCGCTTCGCGTCGGTGTACCGGAAGTTCGAGGACGTCGACGAGTTCCTGCACGAGCTGAAGAGCCTGATCGGCCGCGCCGAGACGAAGACCTCCGGCTAGGGAGCTCGCGCATGAGACGTCCCGGAAAGTTCTACGGCCCCATGGTCGAGCTCTCACGCCTGCAGAGCGAGCTCAACCGGCTCTTCGCGACGTTCGTCGAAAGCAATCAGGGAGCCGGCGCAACCGCGACGTCGTGGGACCCGAACGTGGACGTCATGGATGACGGGCAGAAGCTTCGGGTGCTGATCGAGGTCCCGGGCGTCGACGCGGAAGACGTGACCGTCACCGTGCGCGGGCGCGTCTTGACCGTGCGCGGCACGAAGAAGGGACGGACGCGAACCCGCGAAGGGATTCGTTTCTTCTGCATGGAGAGATACTTCGGCGGGTTCGTGAAATCGGTCTCCCTTCCGCGGGCCGTGAATACGCACCAGGCCCGCACCGTCTTGAAGGACGGGCTGCTCGAGATCCTTCTTCCCCAGGTGCCGGACCAGAGAGAACGCGAATACGAGATCCCGGTGCACGCCGAGGAGGAGCACCGGGAATGAGGGTCCCCGTTTTTCGATTTTGAACGGCGAAACGTCGCGAAGAGAGGGCAGAACGAAAGTTCGGAAACATGGCTGAAACGGAAGAAAAAGAAAAAGAGATCGCCGCCGAACGGGACCACGAGCTCCCGATTCCGGACATCCTCCCCGTACTTCCCTTGAAGGACGTCGTCGTTTTTCCCTTCATCATCCTGCCGCTCTCCGTTTCACGGGAAAAATCGATTACGGCGGTGGACGCGGCTCTGGCGGAACAGCGGATCATCATGCTCGTCGCGCAGCGAGACGCGCAGAACGAGACCCCGCGGCCGGACGAGCTCTTCCCCGTCGGCACGGTCGCCGCCATCATGCGAATGCTGAAGCTTCCCGACGGGCGAATCCGCCTGCTGGTGCAGGGCCTTTGCCGGGCTCGAATCGATTCCTTTCTGGCGGAAGAGCCGTATCTCAAGGCGAAGATCACGAAGCTCGAAGAGCCGCAGACGTCGAAGGTCCTCCCGCCCGAGCAGGAAGCCCTCCTGCGCAGCGTCAAGCAGAACCTCGAAAAATCGGTGTCCCTCGGCAAGAACATCTCGCCGGAGGTGATGGTCATCGCGGCCAACCTGGACGATCCCGCCCGTCTCGCCGACCTTGCGGCGTCGAACCTCGACCTGAAGCTCGAGGAAGCGCAGAAGGTCCTCGAGTCGACGGACCCGATCGACAGGCTCCGCCTCGTCAACGACAGCCTGAGCAAGGAAATCACCGTCCTCACGATGCAACAAGAGATCTCTTCCCAGGCGCGCGGCGAAATGGACAAGTCGCAGCGCGAGTACTACCTGCGGCAGCAGCTCCGCGCGATCCAGTCGGAGCTCGGCGAAGGCGAAGAGATGTCCGAAGACGTCGCCCAGTTCCGCAAGCTCGTCGCCGAAAAGAAGATTCCCTCCGAAGCCGCGACGGAGATCGAGAAGCAGATCAAACGCCTGGAACGAAGCCATCCCGACTCCGCCGAGACGGCGATCATCCGCACGTACCTCGACTGGCTCACGGGCCTCCCGTGGGGCAACCTCTCGGACGACTCCTCCGACATCGACCGCGCTCGCGCGATCCTGGACGAGGACCACTACGACATCGAGAAGGTCAAGGAGCGGATCATCGAATACCTCGCGGTCCACGCGCTGAAGAAATCGCTGAAGGGGCCGATTCTCTGCTTCGTGGGACCTCCGGGCGTGGGAAAGACCTCCCTCGGCCGCTC
Source organism: Thermoanaerobaculia bacterium (assembly GCA_035602095.1). Lineage (GTDB taxonomy): Bacteria > Acidobacteriota > Thermoanaerobaculia > UBA5066 > Gp7-AA6 > JALYUA01. The sequence continues at coordinate 1,628 of DATNMZ010000407.1, read as the reverse complement.
GATCGCGCGCGCGCTCAATCGCAAGTTCGTCCGGCTGTCGCTCGGAGGCGTTCGTGACGAGGCGGAGATCCGCGGCCACCGCCGCACGTACGTCGGCGCCATGCCCGGGCGCATCGTGCAGGGGATTCATCAGGCGGCGACCTCCAATCCGGTTTTCATGCTCGACGAGATCGACAAGATCGGGTCCGACTACCGCGGCGATCCGTCCTCTGCTCTCCTCGAGGTCCTCGACCCCGAGCAGAATTTCTCCTTCCGCGACCACTACCTCGGCGTGCCGTACGATCTCTCGAAGGTTCTCTTCATCGCGACCGCGAACATCCTCGATCCCATTCAGCCCGCGTTTCTGGACCGCATGGAAGTGATCCGCCTTTCGGGCTACACGCTCGAGGAGAAGAAGGCGATCGCGCGGCGCCACCTCATTCCCAAGCAACTCGAAGAGAACGGGATCAGTGAGGCGAGCCTCGAGTTCACCGACTCCGGCGTCGAAAGAATCATCGAGGCGTACACGCGGGAGGCGGGCCTCCGGAACCTCGAGCGCGAGATCGGCTCCGTCTGCCGCAAAGTCGCGGTCGCGGTTGCGAAGGGCAAGAGCCGGCGCTACCGCATCTCCGCGAGCTCTGTCGAGAAGATGCTCGGGCCCGTGAAGCACTTCGCCGACGAGCTGTTGAAGAAGGACGAGGTCGGCGTTGCGACGGGCCTTGCCTGGACGTCCGTCGGAGGCGACATTCTGTTCATCGAGGCCCTCGCCGTCCGCGGAAAGGGGGGACTGCGCCTGACGGGTCAGCTCGGCGACGTGATGAAGGAGTCGGCGCAGGCGGCAATGTCCTACGCCCGCGCGCACGCGTCCGACCTCGGCATTCCGGACGATTTCTTCGAGACCCATGACGTCCACGTGCACGTCCCCGAAGGGTCGATTCCCAAGGACGGCCCGTCCGCCGGAATCACGATGGCCACGGCCATGATTTCGGCCTTCACCGGACGGCTGGCGCGGCGAGACGTCGCGATGACGGGTGAAATCACGCTGCGGGGCGAAGTCCTTCCGATCGGGGGCGTCAAGGAAAAGGTGCTCGCCGCCCGGCAGGCGAACATCAAGACGATCATCCTCCCTCGGTTGAACCGCAGGGACGTCGTTCAAGTGAATCCGCGGGTCCTGCAAGGGGTGCAGTTCGAGTACGTCGACAACGTCGATCAGGTCCTCGCCATCGCACTCTTTCCCCGCGAGCCGAGCGGCGCGGCGCCCGTCCCTGCGGCAGCGCCGACGGCCGCGCGGGAGATCCCCGTTTCTCCGGCCCCGCGAGCGCTGTCCCGCCCGACGCCCTGAGCGCCCGGCCCCCGCCGCGGACCGCCGCACCGGCACCCTTCGTGAATAATGCTCTTCGCATGAGGGCGGAAGACCGCTTCGTCGAGGCCCTGCGCGCACTGCTTCCGCCCGACGACGCGGTGCGACTCGGGCCCGGAGACGACGCCGCGGTGCTGCGGATGCGCGCCGGCGACGCGATCGCGACGACGGACCTGCTGGTCGAGAACGTGGACTTTCTTTCCGGCGAAGATCCAGAGCGGCTGGGCCGGAGGGCGCTCTCCGTCAACCTCTCCGACGCGGCCGCGATGGGCGCCCGGCCCCGATTCTT
>DATNMZ010000406.1:0-11159 GCA_035602095.1 Thermoanaerobaculia bacterium | reverse complement strand
CGAGCAGGTCGATGAACCCCGGCGCGACTACGAGCCCCCGCGCGTCGATGCGCCGGCGGGCTGGCCGGTCCGCGAGCCGGCCGATGGCGGCGATGCGTCCGTCTTTCACGGCGACGTCGGCCAGAAATAGCGGCGCTCCCGTGCCGTCCGCGACGCGCCCTCCCTCGAAGACGAGGTCGTCGGGAGCGCCCCTCGAACTGTCCGGCGGCGGGCCAGCCGAGAACGCGAGCAGCAGAGCGGCGGCGAGAACGGCGGGGGCGAGCAGGAGCTTTCGCATCGGGAGAGTCTATGATCACCGGGATGCGGCGCGAATCCATTCCGGGCGCGCGGCTCCCCCCGTGAGATCGACGGGGGCCCAGGGCCGCGCGTCCGCGCTGCTCGAGTCGCTCGTCGCGATCCCTTCGGTGACCGGGGAGGAAGCGGAGATCGTCGACTTTCTCGACGCGCGCTTTCGCGGCGCCGGCTGGATCGTGGAGTCGATCCCCGTCTCGCAAGGCCGCCGGGACCTCTTCATCCATCACGGCCGCCCGCGCGTCGTCTTGACGACGCACGCGGACACGGTCCCCCCGTACTTTCCGCCCCGCCGCGAGGGAGGGACGCTTTTCGCGCGCGGCGCATGCGACGCGAAGGGAAGCCTCGCCGCGATGGTCGTCGCGCTCGAAGAGCTTTCGGAGCAGGGCGCCGGGCTTCTCGTCGTCGTCGGCGAGGAGCGCGGCTCCGACGGAGCCCGCGCCGCCAACGCGCACTCGCAGGAGGTCCGGTACCTGGTCGGCGGGGAGCCCACTGGAAACCGTTTCCCCTCGGGCTCGAAGGGGTGCCTGCGCGTCGTGCTCGAGACGCGCGGCGTGGCGGCACACTCGTCGATGTCGACCGCGGAGGGGGCGCACTCCGCTGTGGCCCCGCTCCTCGACGTCCTTCAGGGGCTGCGCGGGCTCGAGTTTCCGGTCGATCCGCTCTTCGGTCAAACGACGATGAACGTCGGCGTTCTCGAGGCCGGAACGGCTCCGAACGTCGTGGCGGAGCGGGGCCGCGCGGAAGTCCTCTTCCGGACCGGGATTCCCGTCGCCGCAGTTTTGGAACGCGTCCGCCAGGCCGCGCGCGGGCTCGCGGAAGTGACCGTGCCGTACCGCTCGGACCCGATCGCGTTCGCCACGCCCCGCGGGAAGGCTTCGGACCGCGGGATCGTCTCCTTCGCCTGCGATTTGCCGCTGCTCGATTCCTGGGGAGTGCCGATCCTGGTCGGGCCGGGCTCCATCGAGCACGCGCATTCGGCAGAGGAGCGCGTCGAGCTTTCGGAGGTCGAAGATGCCGTTCCTCTCTACCGAAAGCTCGTCTCCGGACTCCTCGCGTCCGGCGACGGGATTCTCGAGGCGTATGGACGCGCGAAGAGCCGCGTGCCGTCCGCTTGAGATGGTTCACCTCCGGTTCACCCGCCGGCCGATAGCGTGCTGCGGATGAAAGCTTCGGGCGTCGCGCCTGTCCTCGTCCTGATCTGGACCACGGGATTCGCCGGCTCGGCTGCGCGGACAGCGACACCGAGACCGACACTGGCGCCGTCGCCGCCGGCCAAGCCGGTCGCCGCGAAGGCGAAGGCTCACGGAATTGCCCTGTCCGGCCGGATTTCCCGGGTGGACCCCGTGAAGAAGATCTTCGGCGTCCGCGACGCGGCGGGCCGCGAGATCCCGCTTTCGTGGACCGCGGCGACGAAGGTCACCGGCGGGGAGCTCAAGGTCGGCGAGACGGTCACCCTGCGCTATCTCGACAAGGACGCAAAGCACATCGCCACCTCGATTCACGTGGGCTCTCCCGCGGACGCGATTCCGCCGGCTGCGACTCCCATTCCGGTTTCCCCCGGCGCCTCCGGGCGCTCCTCCGGCTCGCCCTCTTAGCCGACCGGGAGCCGCTTACCCGGCGAGCGCGGCGGGCGCGTCGGCGCGGGTCTCGGGGGCGGCCGCGGGGAGGATCGCGCGGAAGATCGCGCCGCCTCCCGGCCGCGACTCGACCTCGATCCGGCCGTGGTGCGCGCGGACGACCTGCTCGACGATGGCGAGGCCGAGGCCGGAGCCCTCAGGATTCTGGGCGCGCGCGGGATCGAGCCGGACGAAGCGGTCGAAGATGCGCTCGCGCTCCTCCGGGGACACGCCCGGGCCCCGGTCGGCGACCTCGACGAACGCCTCCCGGCCGTCGGAGCCGGCGGAGACCTCGACCACGGTGCCGGCCGCCGTGTAGAGAACCGCGTTGGAGACGAGGTTCGCCGCGACGCGCAGGAGCCCGGCGCGGTCGCCATGGACCCAGGCCGGCGCGACGCGCCGGAAAGTGCAGCGGACCGAGCGCGGGTCGCCGAGAGGCTCCGTCGCCTCGACGGCCTCCTCCGCGAGCGCGCCGAGATCGAGGACGGCTCTCCGGGCGGGAGCCGCCGCGTCTCCCCGCGCGAGCAGCAGGAGCGCGTCGACCTCGCGGGCAAGCCCGCGCGCGACCCGCTCGATGGTCTCGATGGACTCCCGGCGTTCTTCCGGAGTGGCTTCGGCGCGAAGCGCCTCCTGGGCCTCCCCGACGAGAACCGCCGTCGGAGTCTTCAGCTCGTGGGCGGCATCCGCGATCAGCCGCTTCTGCGCACGGAAGGCGAGATCGAGCCGTTCCAGGAGCGAGTTGATCACGGCGGCGAGCCGGCGAAATTCCTCGCCCCCCGTCAGCACGCGCACGCGCCGCGACAGGTCGGTGGCCTCGACGGCCTCCGCGGTGGCGGTGACCTCTTCCACCGTCTTGAGAGCGCGCGTCACGACGCCGGCCAGGATGGCTGCGGTCCCGAGGAAGCCGAGAACGACGAACCCGGCGAGCGCGCGGTCGAGCCGGGCGAGAGACCGCAGATTGGGGCCGATCCACCGGAAGAGGACGAGCGTCGCGCCGTGCGCCTTGCCCTGGAGGTGTGTGACGAGGAACCGGCAAACCCGGTTCTGGCCGCTGTACGGCTCGACGGCGGTAAAGGGCACCTCCGGACGGTCCCGATACGGAGTGATCCCGCCCGGCAACTTCGTCTTCAGCAGGTTGCCCGACGCCGCGACGGGCGTGTCGTCCTTGAACAGGATCGCCGAGTGGTTGGCGAGGCGGAACTCGAAAGCGTTGACCTCGAGTCCCGCCTTCAGCGTATCGCGTTTGGACTCCTCGAGCCCTTCGAGCTCGAAGCTCGACCCGAGCGCCACCGCCAAGGTGTAGAGCTCTTCGTCGATGTCGTCGAACGTCTTGCTCCGGACGGAAGAACGCGCTCCCCACGCGAGAAGCGAGAGGAAGAGCGCCGAGAGGAGCGCGCCGGAAATCGCGAGACGCGTGCGCGCGAGCTCGAAATGCAGAAAGGGGAGCTTCATCGCAGCCGGTAACCCATTCCGCGGACCGTTTCGATACGGGAAGCCTGGCCGGGCAGGTCGATCTTCCGGCGCAAACGCCCGATCAAAACGTCGATCGTGTTGCTCATCGGCTCTTCGCGCTCGCCCCAGGCCTGCTCCAGGATCTCCTCGCGGGAGAGGACTCCGCCCGGCCGCCGCAGGAGACTCTCGAGGATCGTGAACTCGCGCGCCGTCAAGGAGAGCGGTTTGCCGCCGCAGGTGGCCGTCCGGCGCCCGGGATCGAGCCGCAGGTTTCCGAGGGAGAGCTCGGCGGCGGGCCGGTTCGCGTTGCGGCGGAGAAGGGCCCGCGCGCGCGCCGCGAGCACCTCGAGGTCGAAAGGCTTGCCCAGGTAGTCGTCGGCGCCCTCCGACAGCCCTTCGACGGTGGACTCGGCGTCGTCTCGCGCGGTGAGCATCAGGATCGAGCGCGAAAACCCGTTTCCCCGGGCGTTTCGGCAGACGGCGAGGCCGTCGCCGTCGGGAAGCCGCCGATCGAGAACGAGCAGGTCATATTCGTGAAGCGTCAGGAGCTCGTCCGCCTCCTCGACGTTCGACGCCTCATCGCAGGCGAGGCCCGTCCGCGTGAGCGTGCGGACGACCAGGGAGCGCAGCCGCACGTCGTCCTCGAGAACGAGGGCCCTCAACGCCTTTTCCGCTCCATCGAGCGAATTCTAATTGCCCGGACGGGTACGATCGCGCCGGGAGGCGCCATGTTCGACTTCGGAGGAATCCATCTCCCGGTTCTCGGAAACACGATCCTGCGGAGCCTTGTGGTCTACCTGGCGGTTCTGGCGGCCCTCCGGCTGGCGGGAAAGCGTCACGTCGGGCAGCTTTCGATCGTGGACTTCGTGCTGATCCTGCTCGTTTCCAACTCCGTTCAGAACGCAATGGTCGGCTCCGACACATCCCTTGCCGGCGGGCTCGTCGCGGCGCTCACCCTGATCGCCGTAAACCTCGTCCTGACCAGGCTCGTCTTCCGCAACGAGCGTTTCGGGGCGATGCTCGAGGGGGAGCCGGCCCTCCTGGTGCGCAACGGCCAGGTCAACGAGGGTCACCTCGCCCGCGAGGGGATCCGTCCGGCCGAGCTCGAGGCCGCGATCCGCGAGCACGGCTTCGAGGATGTCCGCGATTGCCGGAGCGTCATCCAGGAGATCGACGGCTCGATTTCCGTCGTGCCCTATGAGACCGGTGCGAAGAAGGAGCAACCGGGCGAGGTCCGGCTGCCCCCGCTTCCACGCCGGGGTTCGAGGCACCGGCGAGGCGGGAGGCGCGGGGGACTACCCGGACAATGACGGGGATTCGAGGATGTCGCACTGAGGCCTGGTTCCTTGCATTGTTCTAAGCGAAGCGCTCTCTCGGCCGCCTGTTCGCGGAGCGAACGCCGCGGCCGAAGGTCGAGGTCGCAAAAGGCCTGTTCCCTGCATTGTCCTAAGCGAAGCGCTCTCTCGGCCGCCTGTTCGCGGAGCGAACGCCGCGGCCGAAAGCCCAGGCGGTGCCGGGGCGGCTTGTGAGGACGAGCTCCGCTATCCCCTACAATCTCGCGCCGCGCCATGACACCGGTACAGATCGCCGCGCTCGTCGCCTCGTCGGCCGCCGCCGGAGTCATGAACGCCATGGCGGGAGGAGGGACGATTCTGACGTTCCCGACTCTCCTCTGGCTCGGGGAGTCGGCGATCACGGCGAACGCGACCTCGACCGTCGCCCTCTGGCCGGGCGGCGCCGCCAGCATGTTCGGCTACCGCAAGGAAGTCGCGGAGCACCGCGGCTGGCTCAAGACGCTCTTTCTTCCGAGCCTTCTCGGCGGCGCGCTCGGAGCCGTCCTTCTCATCGCGACGCCGGTGCAGGCGTTCGCGCGGCTCGCCCCCTTCCTGATCCTGTTCGCGACGATTCTCTTCATGGTCCAGGGCGCCGTGGCGCGGTGGACCGGAACGCCGCACGGCAACATCCGCTCGCGCCCGCGGCTCCTCCTGGCGCTCTTTTTTCAATTCGCGGTCGGCGTCTACGGCGGCTACTTCGGCGCCGGCATCGGCATCCTGATGCTGGCGGTCCTCGGGTTTCTCGGCCTTTCGGACATCCATGCCGCCAACGGAATCAAGAACTTCTTCGCGATCTGCATCAACGGGGTTGCCGCGGCGTACTTCATCGCCCGGGGAGCCGTGGACTGGCGCGCCGCTGCCGTGATGATGGTCGCCGGGATCGCGGGGGGCTATGCGGGAGCGCGTTTCGCGCGGCGGATCGGCCGGGAACGCGCTCGCACCGCCGTCGTCGTGATCGGATTCGTGATCGTCGCCATCCTGCTGTATCAACGCTCGGGGTGGTAATCGATCAGTTATCAGTTGTCAGTAATCAGTTATCAGTTCAGTTTCCAGAACTGACGACTGACGACTGACGACTGACAACTGACTACTGAAGACTTATCCTTGGCCCCATGAGCTGGCTCGTCTGGCTGGGTCTGGCGGTCTTAATCGGCGTGATTGCCGCCGTCACCGGAATCAAGCCGAAGGGAACGCGGCACGTGGCCGGGACGCGCATGATGGGGATCGGCAGGATCGCCCTGCTCATCCTGATCGCTCTCTTCGTCTACCTCGCACTCCGGGCCCGGACGGGGAGCTGAGGCTTCAGGGTTCCAGGGAGAGTTGCTTCCGGGTTCTCGCCTCGCCTTCCGACCCGTGTTCTTCGAGCCCGTGGAGTGAGACGCCGAGAAGGCGCACGGGCCGGCTCCCCGCTTCCGTGCGCGCGACGAGGGCGATGGCGCGCTCGCGGATCTCGTCGCTCGACCGCGTCGCGGGGCGGCGCGTCTCGCTCCGCGTGACGGTCTCGAAGGACGCGTACCGCAGCTTCAGAGTCACCGTCGCGGCCGCGAGGTCCTTGCGCGCCAGCGCCCGCGCGGCCGACTGCGCGAGCGCGGCGACCTCCGTGCGGATCCGCTCCGCGTCCCGAAGATCCTCCGCGAACGTCTCCTCGCAGCCGATCGACTTGCACTCGCGGTTCGGGACGACGGCGCGGTCGTCGTCGCCATGCGCCAGGCGCCGAAGCCAGTCCGCGGACGAGCCCGCGGCGGCGCGCAAGGCGTCCTCGGCGGCGCCGCGCACGTCCACCAGGCGTTCGATCCCGGCCGCCCGCAGGCGGCGCGCCGTCACCGGGCCCACGCCCCAGAGCGCGTCCACGGGAAGTTTGTGGAGGAAGGCCTCGACGCGCTCCGGCGCGATGACGGTCAAGCCGTCCGGTTTTCTCCAGCCGGAGGCGATCTTCGCGAGGAACTTGTTCGGCGCGACGCCCGCCGACGCCGTCAGGCCGGTGTCGGCGCGGATCCGCGCCTTGATCCTCCGGGCGACCTCGACGCCGAGCGACAGCCCCCAGGCGTTCTCGGTGACGTCGAGATACGCCTCGTCGAGGGAGAGGGGCTCGACGAGCGGCGTGACCTCGCGGAAGATCGCGAACACCTGCTCCGAGGCGGCGCGGTATTTCGCGAAGTCCGGCGGCACGATGAGGAGATCGGGGCAGAGCTGAATCGCTCGCGACATCGGGATCGCGGAGCGGACGCCGTACGGGCGCGCCTCGTAGCTCGCCGCGACGACGACGCCGCGCCGCTGCGGACTCCCGCCCACGGCGAGCGGCTTCCCACGGAGAGCCGGATCGTCGCGCTGCTCGACGGACGCATAGAAGGCGTCCATGTCAACGTGGAGGATGCGGCGGAGGACGGGCGGACCTTCCGTTCCCGACGGTTGCGGCCGGCCTTCGGAGGCGCCCGGCCGGCGGTCGGCGTCGAACGGCATACTCGAGCGCTCAGAACGCGGCGAGCAACCGGGCCGCCCGCTCGACTTCTTCTTCCGAGGGCAGGAAGAACTCTTCGAGCGGCGGAGAATAGGGCACCGGGGTATCCAGAGCGCCGACGATCCGGACGGGCGCGTCCAGGTGCTCGAACGCCTCCTCCTGCAGGATCGCGGCGAGGCTCTCGCCGATGCCGCCGGTGCGAGAGTCTTCGTGCACGACCAGGACGCGATGGCAGTGCCGCGCGACGGACAGAAGCGCGTCTCGATCGAGCGGTACCAGGCTGCGCAGGTCGAGAACGCAGGCCTCGATTCCGTCCCGGGCGAGCTTCTCCGCCACGCGCATGGCCACGTGCACGTACGCGCCGTACGAGACGATCGCGAGGTCCTTCCCGGCCCGCCGAAGCGCGGCCTTCCCGATCGAGATCGGCCGCGGCGCTGCGTCCGGCAGAAGCTGCTTGATTCGGGGGTCGCGGTAGAGCGCGATGTGCTCGTAATAGAGGACCGGGTCCGGATCGGCCACCGCCGCGGCCATCAGCGCGCGCGCGTCGGCCGGGGTCGAGGGAACGACGATCTTCAAACCCGGCGTGCGGTAGAACCAGGGCTCGGTGTTCTGGCTGTGGTACGGCCCGGCGTGGCGCAATCCTCCCCACGGCATTCGCACGACCATCGGAACCGAAGCTCCCCAGCGGTATCGGATCTTCGCGGCGTTGTTGACGAGCTGGTTGAAGCCGGTGGCGACGAAATCGTTGAACTGCATCTCGCCGATCGGCCGCTGCCCCGCGAGCGCGGCGCCGACGCAGACGCCGAGAACCGCGCCCTCCGCGAGAGGGGAGTTCAAGATCCGATCGCCGTACTTCTTGAGCAGCGGCCGGAGGAGAAGGAACGCGTTGCCGTACTGGCCGCCGACGTCCTCGCCGTACACGAAGACGCGCGGGTCCGCGGCGAGCGCATCGCCGACGCCCATCATCACGGCCTCGAGCAGGGTCTTTCCCTTCGCGTCGAAGGGAGGCCCCGCCTCGATCGGCGGCAGCGGGGCGGGTGTTCCGCGCCGCGCCGAAGGTTCGAGCGGCTCGGTGCGCCGCCGCGGCGCCTCTCCGGCGAAAACGCCGACGCCCGCGCTCTCGGGCTCCGGCCAGGGCGAGTCGATGACCCTTCTCGCTTCGGCCTCGACGATCGCGTCCGCCTCGCGGCGGAACCGGTCGAGGTCTCCCGGCGCGAGCACGCCTTCGGACTCGAGGCGGGCGCCGTAGAGCGCGATCGGCTCGCGCCGCGACCAGAACTCGTAGAGCGCACGATCGGCGTAGCCCGCGTCGGACGGCTGCGGATAGTCCCAGGAAATCGGCGGCTCCTTCCCCAGATAGAGCATGTCGTCGTGATGCGCGTGTCCGCACATGCGCATGCAGACGAGCTCGATCAAGGCCGGCCCGCGGCCCTCGCGGGCCCGCTCGGCCGCCCACGTGAACGACGCTGCGATCGCCTCGGGATCCGTGCCGTCGATCGTGATTCCCGGAATCCCATATCCCGCCGCCTTCTCCGCGAAAACGCGGACGGCGGACTGATCGGAGACCGGAGTCGAGAGAGCCGTCTGATTGTTCTGCACGCAGAAGACGGCGGGCAGCCGCCGGGCGGCGCACACGTTGATCGCTTCATGCCACTCGCCGAGCGAGGTGCCGCCCTCGCCGATGAAAGAGACCGCCACGCGGCCGGATCGGTCGCGCGAAAACGCCATGGCGAGTCCGGCGATCGTGAGCGAGGAGATGGCGAGGGGAGCCGAGGCCGGCAGGACGCCCCACGAGAAATCGCCGACGTGGAGGTCCTTGCCCTGCATGGGAGATCCGGCCTTGCCCATCTGCGCGGCGAGGACGAGGCGCACGGACTCGGCATCGGGCCGCATGGCGAGCTCGGCCCCGAGGTCTCGAATGAGAGGCGCGACGACGTCGCCGCGCCAGGATCCGTCCGGAGCGCGAAAGCCCGCTCCGCGCCGCAGCCGCAGCGGGGCGGCATAGATGGCCTCCTGGCCCAGGGACCGGAAGCCCTTCCCCTGGAACGAGACGCCGCGGTAGCGCACCTCGCCGCCGGAGAAGAACGCCTTCAACCGATTGTCGGTCGCCCGCGTCAGAATCATCCCGCGGAGGATCTCGATCCGTTCCTCGCGGGTCAGGGACGCGGCGATCGCTTCGCGCCGGAGAAACCCGTCGCACGCCTCCAGGAGATCGGTCCGCGCGGCGGCGAGGCGCGCCTCGATCGAGACTCCGGGAGTCGTCTCCGGTATCCCGTCGGGCGGCGCCCCGGCGAGCTCCCGGCGCAGCGCGTTCGCGAAGGACGGGCGGAGGGCGTCGATGGCTGCCGCGTCGCGGCCCGGATCCGACCGGCACACCGCCGAAAATGCCATCAGCGCCGGGCGCAGCGCGAACGGTTGCCGCTCCGCGACGAAGGACGCGAAACGCTCCGAAAGGCCGGCCCGAAGGCCGGCGGAAATGGAGGGAGCGGGGTGCGCGGACCTTTCCACAGTGCGATGTTAGCCCGGACCGAGTCGGAAAGCTGAGAGCTGAAAGCCGACAGCTTTCCCTTATTTGACGCCCAGGAGCTCCACGTCGAAGAGCAGCGTCGCGTTGGGAGGGATCAAACCGCCGCCGGTGCCGCGCGCGCCGTAGCCCAGCTCGGGCGGGATCAAGAGTGTTCGCTTGCCTCCCACCTTCATCCCGGCGACGCCCTCGTCCCATCCCTTGATGACCCTGCCCTGCCCGAGCGGGAACTCGAAGGGCTTTCCGCGGTCGACGGAGCTGTCGAACTTCTTTCCCTTGGCGGAGTTTTCCCAGAGCCAGCCGGTGTAGTGCATCACGCACGTCTGGCCCGTCCTGGGGTTGGCGCCGGTGCCGACGACAGTGTCCTGGTACTGGAGGCCGCTCGGCGTCTTCGTCATCTTCGTGTCGCCTTTTTTCTCCGCGTTGTCCTTCGACCCGGCATTGTCCTGCGAACCCGAGGCGGGCAGGACGGCGAGCGCCACGGCGGCGGCGGCGCCGAGAAACAGGGAAGCCTTTCTATTCATGAGCAGCGTTCCTTTCCGTTGTGCGATGCGGGCGGAATTTATCAGTTGTCAATTCTCAGTACCAATCGGGTGATCGGGTGATCGGGTGATCGGGTGAACAATCGAGCGATCGAGAGAAGTTTAGAAGTGGAGGCCCGGCAGCGTTCCACTTCTCCCGAATTCACTTCGCCCGATTAATCACCCGATCACCCGATCGCAAATCACCCGATTCTCTCTCAGTCACCTTTGACGGAGCTCCACCGGACGCCGGCAGATGACAGCCTATGATTTCCCTACGGCCTCGAGCGCCTTCTCCGCTTCCGAAAGCAGAGCCGCCGGGCCGACCGGAGATCCCGTGGCCCGCTCCATCCAGAGGTCCGGCGCGATCCGGCCGGCCGTCGCCATCCTCTCGAATTCCGCCCCGAGGTTCCCCGAGCTTTCGATTCGGCGTTCGATCTGGAACGCGATCATGTGGCCGAGCGGGTAGTCGGGCAGGTAGAGGATCGAGTCGATCATGTGGGAATAGACCGCGAGGAGGACGACGTCGCGCTGTCCGAAAACGGGGGCGTAGAAGCGGTTCCACACGCCGCGCGCGATCTCGAGCGTCGCCGCCTTGAGCTCCGCCGGCGTCGCCTGCAGATGGGCGTACATCCAGTGCCAGACGTCCATGTCCACGAGCGCCACGCCGGCGATCTCGTACGTCCCCCAGAAGTCGTTCAACGTCTTCGAGGCGCGGCTCTTCGCATCCGGCTGGGCGAGGCCCAGAAGCTCGAGGTCGTGTGCCTGGAAGACGAACGCGAGCGCCTCGGTGAACGCTGTGTTCGGAACTCCCTGGAGGAGAGTGTGGTCGATGGAGTTCAAGGAGAAGGTCTGCTCGACCGTGTGGCCCATCTCATGCACCGCGATGTTGAACGCCTTGTAGTTCATCCCGCTCTTCTCGACCCGGGTGCGCAGGTGAGCCGAGTCGCCGCGGCGCGC
>DATNMZ010000405.1:0-8220 GCA_035602095.1 Thermoanaerobaculia bacterium | reverse complement strand
CCGCCTTGGGCTTTTCGTTCCAGGCGGTCATCGCGGCGAGCTTCTCGAGGAGCTTGCCGTCATCCGTCGCGGCGTAGGCGGTCAGATCGGCGTAATTGGTGAGCTCCTGAAGCGTGGACGCGAGGGCCGCCGCCGGCTTCGACCACGCCGGCTTGCCCGCCGCCGCCGCGTCGAGAAGGTATGCCAGCTCCGATTTCCGCGACACGAGAGTCGCGTTGTCGATGTCGAGGCGCGTCAGCAGCTCGTCCCGCCGGAGCTCGGAGATCCGGCCCGGCGCGATCGGCTTCCACTTGAGCAGAGCCTGGTAGTCCTGGCGGAGAAATCCCTTCCACTGCTCGAGGGTCGATCCGGGGAATCCCCTCTCGCCGGGACGGGGCGTCGCCATGTGCTGGGTCGTCGCGGCATAGTTGGCCTGAAACTTCCGGCCGACGTCGACGAGCTGCGCCAGGTAGACGGGGGGAGCGGACCTCGGCAGGGTCGTCATCTGCCCGTACAGGGCGACGTACTTCGCGAGGCCATCCATCAGCGTGAAGTCCCACCGCGCGAGGTTCTCGACCGTCCAGTAGCGTTCGAAGGTGGCGATGGGCCGCTCGGGATCCGGGACGGGGATCTTCACCGACTCGGCGCCCCGCATCGCCGCGCCGAGGATCTCGTCCGGGCGCGCGTCGGTGGGCCCGAGAGTCTTCAGCCAATCGTCGATCTCCTGCGCGTGCGGGGTTCCGGGCATCCCCCGCGTCCGGCGGCAGAAGTCGATCAGGGGCAGCACTTTCAGATCCTGCAACGGGACGATCGCGCCGGAGGCCGGCGGCTTCTTCGCGGCGACCCAGTCGAGCTCGGTCTTCAGCGCTTCGAAGAAGGGCCGGTAATCTTTGTAGACGGCCCAGTCGAGCTGGGCCATTCGGGCTTCCGTCTCCGCGAGGAGCGGGGCGACGACCCAGTTCAGATACACCTTGCGCTGGATGGCCGCGAGCGTCGTGACCAGCTCGTTCGAGCGCGTCCCGCGCAGGAAAAGCGCGAAGGTCCACCGTTTGTGCGAGAGCTCGTCGAGCTCGTGCTGAATGTCGCTCGCGATGCGGTAGGAGTCGGGGACGGAGCATCCGCCCTTTGCGACGCAGTCGCGAGCCTCGTGGACCGAACGCCGGATGGGATTCAAGACCCGCTGCAGGGAGCGGTAGGCCGGGATCATTCCGCCCAGAAAGAGGAGCACGACGAGCACGCCGAGGATGCGGACGATCCAGAGCGTCTTTCTCGATTGAGCTTCCGCTGCCGCGGTGCGCGCGATCAGCCCCTGTTCGGGAAAAACCTTCTTCTCGTAGAAGTGGCGGATGAAGAACGCCCGGGACTTCTTGAAGATGCTCTCGAGATTCTCCAGGACCCCTTCCGCGGCGCCGCCCGGCGCGGCGAGCAGGTCCCGAGTCGCCTGCGCGATCGGCCGGCCCTGCTGCACGCCGCTCGAGAAATAGAACCCCCGAAAAGAGAAGGGCTCGTCGAAGCGCGTCTGGAGGAAGATCGTCTTGAGGTAGTGATTCAGCGGCGTCTGGAGAGCCCGGAACTCCTCCGGAAAAACGTACAGCTTGTCCGCGTGCGACGGGTTCTCTTCGTCGGCCAGAAACCTCAGGCGCAGCTTGTAGAGTCGGGCGACGATGTCGGTATAGACGCCGCCGAAGTTCTCGGTGTTGTAGGCCTTCGAGACGCCTTCGGGGTTCGACCACCCGAAGAGCTGCTGCTGGTCGACCGGGTCGAGCTTCAAGAAGAACTCGGAGAACCCGAGGATCCGGTCCGCCTTGGTGACCATGACGAATACGGGAAACCGGATCTGCAGAACGCGCTGGACGCTCAGAAGCTTCTGACGGATGTTCTGCGCCTTGCGCTCCTGCTCTTCGGGAGAGTCCTCCAACAGCGACGTGCACGGAATGACGACGAGCACGCCGTTGATCGGGCAGAATTTTCGGTATTTGCGCAGGAGGCGCAGGAACGATCCCCACTCCTGCTGGTCGGGCGCGTTCTCCTCCTGGAACGTGAAGCGCCCGGCGGTGTCGAGGATCACGGCTTCATTGGCGAACCACCAGTCGCAGTTGCGCGTGCCCCCCGCCCCGGAAAGCGCGTCCGCCCCGACGGGAAACTCCAGGCCCGAGTTCTTCAGCGTGGTCGACTTGCCCGACTGCGGTTCGCCGATCAGCAGGTACCAGGGGAGCGAATAGATGTCGAGGCCCGCCTGCTTCAGCTGGGTGACGGCTTCGGACCATTTCGCCGCGAGGTCGCCCAGGGCCTGGCGCACTTCCTCCCGGGAGGCGCTACCCTTCTGCGCGTCCTGGCGCAGCTCGCCCTCGAAAGCCTTCGCCTGTCCCTTTTCGCGCCGCCGCAACAGGACGTCGAAAAGAGACAGGACGATCGCGATGGCGAGAACCCCGAGAACGAACATCCACCAGTACTGGGGAACTCCGAGCAGTTGGGCGATGACATAGATGATCGGGGTGAGCAGGAAGACGATGCCGATGTACTTGAGGGGCTTGGGCAGCCGCTGAAGAAGATCGAGAATCTCTTGCACGGGCTACTCGACTCCGATGGCGCGGGCCGCCGCGCGGAGCTCGCTCAACGAGCTGCTCCAGAGCGCAAAAGTCAAGGCGTAGTAGAGGACGAGGATACCGAACGCGACGATCAGAACGCGGTAGAGGTTGATGAGAGGCGAGAGGCGGCGAGCCGGAGTCGGATCGACGTGGTAGGCGGCGGGAGTGATCTTGTCGCCGAAGCTCGCGACGTACTCGGCGTTCAAGCGGTAGAGACGCTGGCGCACGTCGGCGAGCTTCTCGGGGCGCTCCCGGTATTTCCCGCCGAACCCGAGAGCGATACCCGTGTAGAGGATGGCAGCGAGCTCGGTGTCCTCGGAACGAATCTCGTTGGCGATCGTGAAGTACTTCTCGCCGCCGATGTTCGAACCGAAGAGTCTTCCTTCGAGCAGGTGGCTGTCCCACAGGTCCGCGTGCTCCCACCCGGACTGGAGCAGGATCTCGTCGGCGAGCACGACGAGCGGATATCGCACCTTCTCGTAGAGGGCATCGAGCTTCGGATCCTCTCGGGCCTCGCGCGCCATCGCGGCGAAAATCTCGTCGAGCCGGTTGGACGCTTCCGAGAGCTCGACCCGGACCCCCTTGCGAACCTTGCGCCGGAAAGAGGTGAGAAACAGGAAAAGGGGGGACGTGAGTTGGAAGATCTCGGTGACGTAGTCGGCCCGCGCGCTATCCACGCGGGGCTCCGGGCCGGGCCGCCGCCGTGGGCGGTTTCGTCACCACGAACAGGGCGAAACGCATCTTGGGGTCGATTCCTCCCGCGATCGCGACGACGCGGTCGCGCACGACGTTCGCCCAGTACGGGCCGTCCTTCTCGATCGCGAGATAGAAGTAGTCCTCGCGCGCCGGCAGCCCCGACGGAACGCGCTTCAACATCTGGAGGTCGAGCCCGAAGAGGCGGCGCTGTTTGAGCACGGGGATGTCTCCCGGCGTTCCAAGCTTCATCACCTCGATGCGGCTCTTGACCTCTTTCTCGTCGAGTGGCGATTCCACGTGGAGGTAGATCTCGGTCTCGGAAACGAGCCACTCGGGGGCGAGCGCCGCCACGAGCAGCTCATCCCGTGTCATGAAATCCACCTTGATGTAGCGGGACGCGACGATCTTCTCGGAGAGCGCCTCCAGGACGTGCGTAATCTCGAAGAAGCAGCGACCGAGATCGTCATGGTCGTAGAGAGGAATCTTCAGCGGGCTTCTCTGGTCGTCGAAGATCGAAAGCTCGCCGGCGAGCCGGCAGAACTCCACGTACACGGTGAAGGGGTGGATCCGGGGGATGCGCGTCAACTGCTGAAACAGGAAGAGGAAGGAGCCGAGGATCTGGAGCTTCAAGATCGGCTGCCACCCCGTCGTCCCCTCCGCATCCGTGGTCAGCTTGCCTTCCACGACTTCGGAGACCAGGAACCGGTGCTTCGCCTCGAGCCGGTTCGTCACCGACTGGCAGAGGTTCTCCAGCGCGGGCCAGGCGCCGATCTCGGTGACCGGAGGAACGAACTCGGTCGAGAGAACGGGCGTGTTCTTGCCCTGCCCCGCGCGTTCGACGAGCGCGACCGGAACGCACTCGTAGCCTTCGCGGCTCTCGCGACCGAACAGGAACCTTCCGTTTGCCCGCCGCGACTCGAGCACCTGGGCGTTGCCTCCGGTGTTCTCGTCGAGCACCTCGACCGACTCGACGCTCCACCTCCGGTCCTGTCCTCCGACGGATTCCCCGGGCTGAAAGGCGTTGGCGTCGAGCTCGCGCCAGGAGGGAATTCCGAGCCAGACCTCCATCCGGCCGCCTGCCTGGTCGAGCTCCGTCTTGAAAGTTCGGGGCGGCAGTCTGAGGTTCGAGGAGAGGGAGAGCGAGGTCCCGTCCTTGAGCTTCACCTCGCAATCGCGCACTTCGAACGTGAAGTTCTCGAGCTGATCGAGGGCGATATCGATCTTCAGGAGGCCCCAGAAAAACGGTTGGAGCCGGCGGACCTCCTGCCGCAGCAGCTCTTCGCGGTGACGTTCGGCGAGCTGCAGGTGGTGGGGGCGGAGGAACATTCCCTCCGCCCAGTGCACCTCGGGAGTTTTCGCCATGGACCGGGCGTCCGCCTAACGCGTCTCGACGGTCAGCTCGCGGTCGTGCACGGCGACGCGCACGGTATCCCCCTTCCAGCGGGACCGCGGCAGGCTGACGATCTGTTTGGAGGTGTCCGGGCTCTGGAAGCGGTAGTCCGCGACGAGGACCAGGTACACGTCCTTCTTCGACACGGGAATCTTCAGCTCCCGGACGCACTCGCCCCCCGAGTCCCGGATCGGAAAGGTGACGGTGGTGACCCGCTCGCGCAACGAATCGCGCATGGCATCGTAGAACCATTTCTCGCCGAGCGACTGGATCTGGCGCGCCTGGTCTTCGGTCGCGCGGACGACGTCGACGGTCAAGAGAAGGCCGCCGTTGATCGGTGTGTCGCAACGGAATCGCAGCGATGCGGAGCTCGAACAGGATGCCGCGCCGAGCGCGAGAAGCAGGGCAATCGCGGCCATCGGCCGCCGGGCAGCAGCAGGGGCGCCGAGCGTCATGTCTTCCTCCCCGTCAGTTCTTTCGCTTCGAGAGCTTTTCGAATTCTTCTTGCGCGATCTTGTTCGCCGTCTGAAGCACCTGATCCTGGACGACCTCCGGATTCAAGCCGCGGACGACCTCCTTGTACCGGTTCCACCATTCCACCGCCTGGCCCCCGAGCTTCCAGCTCGCCGACTTGGCGGCCCCCGTTTCGATCGCCGCCGGGTTTGCTTTCTTCCAGAGCTTCTCGAACCAGATTCGCGGGCTCTCATGGTGAGAGGCCAGAATCGCGACCTGCCACCGCTCGAGGTCGCGCAGATACCCCTGCAGGCCCTCGACGCTGACCACCTTCCCGTCCTGAATCGATTGCAGAACGTTCTCAAGCGTATATCGGTAGATCGAGAGGCGGAAGCTCCTCGTCGCATCCCCGGGCACGGTCACGGCCTGGACCAGGCCCAGCAGGAACTTCTCCAGGTTGCGCGCGAACGCGAGCGCGGCCCGCAGCGCCTCGACCTCGGGAGCCGCCGGGGCGGTTCCGGGCGCCGCGAACACCGCCTTCCAGGCGGAATCCGGGGCGGAAGAGCCCTTCTTCGGCTCTCGGTCGCGTTCCTTCGTCAGCTGCTCGACGCGCTGCTCGAGCTCGCGCACGCGGGCCCGCAGCTTCGGAGTGACGTCGGAGACATCCGGGGGCGGAGCGGTCGCGACAGGAAACTGAACGCGGATCTGGGAGAGGATGCGCCCCCGGTTTTCCGGCGCGACCGCCGCGAGCGCGCGGTGGACCAGCGACTTCATGACCGACCGGCGATCCTCCGGGGTCGAGAAGCGGTAGAGGGTGGCCGCCTCCTCGAGCTCGAGCGCGATCGCGCGCGCCCGCTGATCGAGCAGAGAGTCCCCCGTGGTCGGCACGAAGGGCTCCGGCGCCGCCGCAACGGGGCGCTCCCGCGAAAGCCTCGGCACCGGGGTCGTATGCCCGAAGTCCGTCTCCTCCGAGGGCAGGGGCCGCGCTCTCTCTGCCCGGGGCGGGGGGCGCTCCCCGCGCGCCGGCAGGACGTGGGTATCGCTCGGTCCGGCGGCCGGACGGGCCGCCTGCCGCACGGTCTGCTCGTCCGCGTTTGGAATCGTCATCGGAGGGCGGGTCGATCGGACGGCCTTGCGCGTCGACGGACGGCGCGGAGGGGGAACGGGCGCGGCCCGCACTCCCGCACCCTGGAGCCACTTCGCGACCGGTCCAATTCCTTCGACGAGCGCGGCAAAGAGCGCCCCGCCTGCGCGCGCTTTCGCCTCCGCTTCGGCATGTCCGGCCAGCTGCCTCCCGGCCGCGCTGAACAGGGTCCGGACTCCGGGGGAGACGAGCGGGCCGCCGGGCGGCGCCGGCGTCCGGTCGGGGATCGCGAGAAACGGCGTCAACCACTGAAGCGACCCGGTGAACAGCGTTCCCTCCCAGAGCTGGCGGATGGCCTCCCCGGAAGAGAGGCCCGCCGCTCGCAGCGCCGACGCTACCGCTTCGTCCTTCGACTCCACGAGAGAGTCGGCCAGATGCCGCGTGTCCACGAAGCCCTCCCCGCGTCGGACGGCAACCCCCGTCGCGGCCGAGAGCAAGTCGGAAAACGGCGTCGAGGAGCCGAGATCTTCCTTCGAGGGTGGCGCGACCGGAAGCCCTCCGGCGTCCGAGAAGAACACTCGAAGAGGCGTGGTCGAAAGCAGGAAAATCTCCTCGTTCTCGATCTCGGTCTCGCCGGAGAGCCGGTGGCCCCGGGCGAAGGTCCCGTTCGTGCTGTCGAGGTCCTTCAGAAAGATCCGTCCGCGGTCGCATCTCACCTCGGCGTGGAACCCGGAGATCCCCTCCCCTTCCGCGAGGACGAAGTCGTTCTTGGTGCCGCGCTTCTCGTCCGCGCGGCGCCTCCCGACCCGAAAGATCTGGCCGTCGGCCGCCGCGGCACAGAAACGGGCGCCCTCCATCGGGCCGAGCCAGACCTCCAGACACAGATAGGGCGCGGAAGCGCGGCCCGTGCGCAGCGCCATCAGCAGCCTCTTGAACTCGGACGGTTCTGCGCGACCATCAATCCGCCCCGAAAGATGTCGGCCTCTCGGCCGCGATGGACTCGATGCTCCGGATTGTAGCCCGGATCATCGCGGCGTCGAGAAGCGGCCCGGGCAGCGCGGAAAGACGGATGGGAGTCAGCCCGGCGCCTCTTTCTCGGCCAGCGATTTCTCCGCGAGGACCTCCGACAGGACCTGTTGAATCTCGAGATTGATCCCCTGCCGGTTGAAGAGCAGGGACCGCAACTGCTGCCCGAGGAGGTCGGTCTCCTGCAGGACCGCTTCGATTTTGGCGAACGGGTGGACGTCGTCGTAATCCGCCGGATGCGCGCAAAACGAGAAGCCCTGCACGCGCGTCGCGAGCCTCATCGCGAGCAGGAGGGCGCGCTTCCAGAGGGGATCGGGGATGCCGTTCGGCCGCTCCGGCCGACGATCGATCGCCTGGTAGAAGACGTTCGTCTTGTTCAACGCGGCGAGGATGTCCGGCTCGCGATCGAGGAGGGCGCTCGCCCCGCCCGGCGACTCGACGTTTCCGAGCGTCACCTCCCCCGCCGCCGCGATCTTTCGGGCGATTCGCTCGACGATCTGGGCGATCACTCGCGCATCCTGCTTGTCGTTGCCCACCAGCAGCCGCAGCAGAATCATGCCCAGGGAATAGATGTCCGACGGGGCGCCGAAATCGGCGTACACCTTGTACCGCACACCGGGGATCCGGACTCCCGCCGCCTTTTTCAGCCGCTGCGCAATCGCATCGCCGACGGCGGCCGGCTCGCTGATGAACGCCAGCTCGCGCGAATCTTCCGCGGTGCGCGGGTCCCGCCGGCAGGCGATGGAGAACCCGCTCAGGCCGAGCGCCTCGTTGTCGAGCGTGACCAGGATCCAGTCGTGGACGCGGGGATTGGGAAAGATCCCGTAGGGATCCGAGAGCAGTCCGTGCAAGCGCACGCCCGCCGCCGTCGGGCGCCTGTCTTCCTCCACCTCCGTCAGCACCAGTTGCGCCGGCCGCGGCGGCGTGAGGTGAAACTCGAGGACCTCTCGAGGGGCATAGGGCACTGCCGGATTGCGCGGAGGGATCACGACGTCGGCCGCGCC
>DATNMZ010000404.1:0-2330 GCA_035602095.1 Thermoanaerobaculia bacterium | reverse complement strand
GGTCGACGTGCACGGGACCCATGAACCATTCCGGCCGGTACGCGCCGATCGGGAGAATGGCGAGACGCAGGCGCGGGAATCTCTCCCGGATCGCCGCGAAATGCGGACCGTAGCCGGTGTCGCCCGCGAAGAAGACGTCTCCCGCCGCTCCGGAGAGAACGAAGCCGGTCCAGAGGGTCGCGTTGCGGTCGGTGAAGCCCCGTCCCGAGAAGTGTTGAGCGGGCACGGAGGTCACGGAGAGACCGCGCGACAGATCCGCGCTCTGCCACCAATCGAGTTCGGTCCCGTTCTCGATGCCGTGCCGCGCCAGAAGCGCCCGCACCCCGAGGCCGGCGACGATCCAGGGCCGGTCCCGTCGCGAGAGGCGGGCGAGGGTTTCGAGGTCGAGGTGGTCATAGTGGTTGTGGCTGATCAGAACCGCGTCGATCTGCGGAAGGTCGTCGAAGCGGATCCCGGGAGGACGGACGCGCCGCGGACCCGCCCACGAAACGGGACTGACGCGCTCGCTCCAGACCGGGTCGGTCAGGATGTTGCGACCGGCGGTCTGAATCAGGACGGTGGCGTGGTTGACGAACGTGACCCGCAGATCGGCGATGCGGCGCGGCGGCGCGCCGCCGGGAGGCTCTTCCCTCCGCCTCCGCCAGACCCCCCGCCGGCGCGTCGCCGCCCACCGCAGGATTCCGGCGAAGCCGCGCGGCGCGGCGGCGAAGTTGTGGAACCGGCGCCCGTCGAAGTGGTCGGACATCGGGCCGCGGTACCGCGGAGCGGAAAGGAGCATCTGCGGGATGCGTTACTGCCGCAGCCGGAGGAGCGTCGCGGCCCCTCCGGGGGCCGGAGCCGGCACGACGATCCAGAGCCCGTCGTACTCCTGCGCGCCGACCGTCACGCGGTCCTTGCAGCCGAGCGCCTCCACCAGCGGCGCGATCGTGTTGCTGTGACCGACGACGAGGACGTTGTCGCCGCGATGCTCCCGGAGGATTCGGTCCGCGAGGGTCTTCCACGCATCCGGCCCGCTCGAGTCGTAGAGCACGGGCTCGATCTTCGATGCGCTGGCGAGCGGCTCGGCCGTCGTGCGCGTGCGCACCGTGTCCGTCGAGTAAATGGCGACGATGCCCGCATCGTGCAGCATCGCGGCGAGGCGCCTCGCGCGGGCGCGCCCCGCCTCCGACAGCGGGACGTCCCGGTCGTTCGCCTCCGACTGTTTCTCCGCGTGGCGCACGACGAAGACAGCCGCGGCCGCCGCGGCCGGGCAAATCGAGGGAGCGAGCACCGCAAGGCACAGGACGGAGGCCGGGAGCATTTGGCGTCGCGTCATCGCGATTCTCCGTAGGGGGTGTATTTCGGGTCTGCCGCGAGGCGCTGCGATTTCAGGAACTCCCAGGCCAAGCGGTTGACGTCCTTCGCGCTGCCATAGTAGTCGTGCGTATGTCCCGGCATCTCCGTGTACTCCACCGGGAAACCGCGGGCCTTCAGCGCGTCCCGAGTCGCCCGCACCGCGTCGAGTGGGAAGTACGCGTCCCGCGATCCGATCCAGATCCCGTACGGAATCTTTCGCGACGCCCAGTCGAGGTCGACGAACTCCTCCGGTGCGAAGGCTCCGGCATGGATTGCCACCGCGGCGAAATATCCCGATTCGAACGCGCCCACCGCCAGCGCGAAGCAGGCGCCCGCCGAGTGCCCGAAGAGAAACACGCGGCGAGAGTCGATCGGGGTCCGGGCCTTGACGTCCTCGACGACGTCGCGGAGGAACGCGGGCCCATCGGTGGGCGAGGACCAGTGCACCGAGTCGAGCGAGTCGGGACCCGCGAGGACGATCCCCTCCTTCGCCGCGAGATCCTTCCACGGCTTCACGAGCGTCTCGCCGTTGCGTGTGGATCCGTGCAGCAGAAGGAGGAGCGGGCGCGGAGGATCCGCCGGGGCGCGGTCGGGGACGAAGATCCAGTACGTCCGCTGACGTCCTCCCGAGCTCAGGGTTTCCTTTTTCGGCTCGGCCTTCTCCGACGCGGCGGCGGAGGCCGCGACCAGGAGTGCGATCAGACAGGCGGCGGTTCGGTTCACGGCTCTCCTCCGGGCCCGGATTCTGACATCAGAACGTCGCTGCGCGCTGCGCGAGGGATCTGGCTACGCCACCGGCGAGCGGCTCGGCCGGGTGCGGCCTTCGACCGCTCGCCTGATCCCTCGCTCTGCGCTCCGCTCCCGCACCGCAAGCCTCCTCCCTCCCTTCGGTCGGGAGACTTCTCGCGGTGCGAGCTAATGGACCTGCGTGGCGGAAAACCGAGCCCCGTCGTGCGGTCTTTGTCGCGCCGTAGGGGAGGGGTCCCCTCCCGCCC
>DATNMZ010000403.1:0-2203 GCA_035602095.1 Thermoanaerobaculia bacterium | reverse complement strand
CGCATCGCGCAGGGGGACGTCCCCGACGTCCTGAAAAATGTCGCCGTGCGCACGCTCGACCTCGGGCTGCTTCAAGCCGGCGCGGGTGTGAAGGGGGAATTCGAGAACCGTTTGAAATCGGTGATCGAGGAGGTGAAGCGTTCGCCCCAGCCGATCATTCTCTTCATCGATGAGGCGCACACGATGATCGGAGCGGGCGGTCAGGCGGGTCAGAACGACGCGGCCAACCTCTTGAAGCCCGCCCTCGCGCGCGGCGAGCTCCGCACCATCGCCGCGACGACCTGGGCCGAGTACAAGAAATACTTCGAGAAGGACGCGGCGCTGGCCCGGCGCTTTCAGGTGGTCAAGGTGGAGGAGCCGGACGAGGAAAAAGCGATCGTGATGATGCGGGGCTTGACGGAGCCGCTCGAGAATCACCATGGCGTCCGAATTCTGGACGAGGCGGTGGAAGACGCCGTGCGGCTGTCCCATCGCTACATCTCCGGACGGCAGCTGCCCGATAAGTCCGTGAGCGTTCTCGACACGGCTTGCGCGCGCGTCGCCATCGGGCAGGCCGCAACCCCTCCGGCCGTCGAGGACGCGCAGAGACGGATCGAGCAGCTGACCGTAGAGATCGGCGCGCTCGACCGCGAGACCGCGACGGGGACGGACCATCGGGAGCGGCTGGAGGAGCTCGGGTCGACCCGGGCGAAAGAGGAGGAGCGGCTCGGGAAGTTCAAGGAGCAGTGGGACAAGGAAAAAAAGCTGATCTCCCGCATCCGGGAGGTCCGGAGCCGGCTCGAGGAGCATGCCCTCGCAGCCCGCAAGGCCGTACCCGCGAGCGACGGCCCCGGGGCAGCGGCAGCGAAACCCGTGCCGCACTCTCCGGCGACTGCGGCGGAGGTCGATGCGCTCAAGGCCGAGCTTGCGCGATTGAACACCGAGCTCGAGGCACTTCAGGGAGAGACCCCGCTCATGCAATCGTGCGTCGACTCTCAGACGATTGCGGAAGTCATTTCGGGATGGACCGGAATCCCCGTGGGGAAAATGCTGACGGACGAGATCCAGACGGTGCTTCGCCTGAAGGATCGGCTCGAGCAGCGGGTGATCGGACAGGCGCATGCGCTCGAGGCGATCGGCCGGCGCATCCGCACCGCCCGGGCGAACCTGACCGACCCGCGGCGCCCCATCGGTGTCTTTCTCCTCGTGGGGCCTTCCGGAGTCGGCAAGACGGAAACGGCGCTGGCGCTCGCGGACACTCTCTATGGCGGCGAGCGCAACCTCGTCACGATCAACATGAGCGAGTACCAGGAAGCACACACGGTCTCGTCGTTGAAGGGTTCTCCCCCCGGTTATGTCGGCTACGGCGAGGGAGGCGTCTTGACCGAGGCGGTGCGGCGCAAGCCCTATGCCGTGGTTCTTCTGGATGAGGTCGAGAAGGCCCACCCGGACGTCATGGAGCTCTTCTATCAGGTCTTCGACAAGGGCATGCTCGAGGATGGCGAAGGTCGCGAGATCGATTTCAAGAACACGGTGATCCTGCTGACCTCCAACGCGGCGACGGACACGATGATGAAGCTCTGCGCGGACCCGGATACGGCGCCGGAACCGGAGGGGCTGGTCGAAGCCATACGGCCCGAGCTCCTCAAGATTTTCAAGCCCGCCCTGCTGGGCCGCATGGTCGTGGTCCCGTACTATCCGATCTCGGACAAGGTCATGCGGGAGATCATCCGGCTCCAGCTGACCCGGATTGGAAACCGCCTCGCCGAGAATCACGGCGCCCGGTTTTCCTACGACGACGCCGTCGTGGACGAGATCGCCAACCGCTGCAAAGAAGTGGAGAGCGGCGCGCGAAACGTGGATCACATCCTGACGCGCACGCTTCTGCCGGACATGTCGAACGAGTTCCTGTCGCGGATGGCGACGGGGGAGCCCATCGCCCGCGTCGCCGTCGCGGTCGGCGAGGGCGGCCAGTTCCAGTACGAGATCTCTTGAAACACGACGGAACGAGTCTTTTCCAGGCTTCTTCCCGCCGGCGTGCCGGATGCGCTGAGTAAGAACGGAGGCTGACGTGCCCGAGAACGTGCAGGCGGACAGGCCGCTGACGGTTGACACTCCACTTGGGAAGGACATCGTCCTGTTGAGGGGATTGACCGGCCGCGAGAGCATTTCCCGGCTGTTCGGTTTCGAGCTCGACCTGATGGCGGAGCAAGAGGCGGATGTG
>DATNMZ010000402.1:0-2290 GCA_035602095.1 Thermoanaerobaculia bacterium | reverse complement strand
TCGAGGGGCTCTTCCGGAGCTCGCGATGACGGAAATGATCCGGCGGTTTCTGGCGCAGAAGCTCGGAGGCGTGGGGACCTGCATCGCCTTCGTCCTGCTCGCCGTTCTCTCGGCCTTCCTGCTCCAGTCGGGCCGGCCCGGCACGACGATCCTCGCCGTGATCCTCCTCTCCGCCGGAGTCGTCTCGCGCGACGCGCGAAGCGGCGCGCTCCAGATGATCCTGTCGCGGCCGATCCTCCGGGTCGAGTACCTGCTCGGGCGCTACTTCGGCGTGTTGACGGGACTCGCGGCATTCCTCCTCTTGAGCTTCGGCCTCGCCCTCGGGCTCGATCGCGTCAACGCTCTGGCCGGATGGGCCCCGAGCTCCTTCTCCTGGCGCGGCGCTCTGGAGACGAGCGCGGCGGAGTTTCCCCGCGGAGCCCTCGACGCCGCGATCCTCCTCTTCTTCTCGACGTTCCTCCGCGGGATCGGCGACGTTCTCGCCTACGTGCTTTCCTTCGTGATCTTGAGCGTCGCCCCCCAGATCGGGATGGCGCTCGGCAAGCCCGAGATCGTGCGCTTCTTCCGCGGCGCGATGGACAACCTCGCTCCGGCGCCCGCGTGGAGTGAGGTCCTGCGGGGCGGAGTCCTCGAGCCGGCGTTTTCCCGCTACGTTCTCGCGCTCACCGGATACATCCTGCTCGCCGCGCTCGTCTTCAACCGCCGGGAGTTCTCCTATGGAACCGACTGAATCGGGCAAGTCCCCTCGGTCGGCCGGCGCGTCGCGCTCGGGCCCGCAGACTCGCCTGCCGGCGGCGTTGCTCGTGATCGCGGCCGCCGCACTCCTCTTTCGCGTCGTGACGGCCGTGATGGATCGGGGGACGGAGACGCGTGACGGGGCCGGACTCGTGGCGTGGCAGCCTCTCGCGTCGGCCGCGGCGCAGGCGACGCGGTCGGGCAAGCCGGTCCTCTACGACTTCACGGCGGCCTGGTGCCCTCCCTGCCGCCTCCTCGACGCGGAGGCGTGGAACGAGAGCAGCATGGCGTCGCGGGTCGACCGGTTCTTCGTCCCGGCGCGAATCATGGATCGCCAGCGGGAGGATGGCCGGAACACGCCCGCCATCGAGGAGCTGCAGCGCCGCTATCGGGTGACGGCTTTTCCAACGCTCGTCGTGGCGGACGCTTCGGGCCGGGAGATCGCCCGCATGGAAGGGTACCGCGGGCGCCAGAGCCTCGAAGCATTCCTGGCCGAGGCGGTCGCGAAAGCGCGGAAATAGGTGCGCATTCCTGTCGATTCCTCGTGGGCCGGCGCGAAAGCAACGTCTTCCGGCTCCCGCTGATATCCGTGCCTCTCCAGGTCCCAGGGAACAGGCTCAAGCGCCTGTTGCCATCGGCGGTGCGGCGGAGCCTGCGGCTCTTCCTTCGGGAGACACCGATCCGAGTACGGGATTTCTTGGGCGACATCGGCGACCTTCTGGGTTACCGGAACCCCGAGCTCCGGCTCCCTCCGGCGCGGCTGCGACGGAAGGTCGGCGGAGTCAGTAGCCGGCAGGAGTTCACGTCCGTCGGCCGCACCGCTTGCGACCAGATCACCGCCGCCCTCAATGCCTGCTCGGCTCCCGGCGGCGGGTTCGACCGCTGGCTCGACTTCGGCTGCGGCTCCGGAAGGATCTCGCGCCATGTCGAGAAACTCCCCCGGGTTCGCGATCTCTGCGGCGTGGATATCGACGGCGACGCCATCTCCTGGGCGGCCAGATACCTCTCCGGTACCTACAAGACAATCGACGCGACCCCTCCAATGGATTTCCCGGCTGCCCGTTTCGACGTCGTCTATGCGGTCTCCGTCTTCACGCATCTCGACGAGCAAGCCCAACTCGCGTGGCTCCACGAACTCCATCGCATTCTGCGCCCCGGCGGGTTGCTGATCTCATCGACAAGCTCGCCCTCGTTGAGCTTCGGCCGGCCAGATCTCACGCCCGCTCAGCAACAGACCCTGGCAAGCCGCGGCTTCCTGTTCGCGCCCGGGGAGGGGTCGGACTTCAATCGAGAGACCGCCTTTCACAGCAATGAGTACCTCCTCGCGGTCTGGGGCCGGCTGTTCGGCCAGCTCCGCTTTCAGGCGTATGGGCTCGGCGGATACCAGGACCTCACGGTCTGGGTAAAGTGGTAGGCACTTGCGTGATTCGCCGGGAGGCCTGCGCCGCCGCCAACACGGTCTCCTGCAGCTCGATCACTCTCCTCGCCGCGGGATGGAGGAGCGGATCTCCGCGCCCGCCGGCTCGCGCGGGGCGAGCTCGGCCAGGAAGCGGCC
>DATNMZ010000401.1:0-2028 GCA_035602095.1 Thermoanaerobaculia bacterium | reverse complement strand
GATCGATTCGGGCGCGTTCGGAAAAGGCGAGGCGCTCGACCGGGCCGCCGCCGCGTTGCGCCGCGCCGGGGTCGAGGCCGCGAGGCTGAATTTCGGAGGGCAGATCCTCGTCCTCGGAGCGGCCACTCGGCCCGGCCGGAGACATCGGTTCGCGCGGCTCGCGGTCGCGGCCCCGGATCTCTCCGGGCGCATCGCCTGCCGGATCGTCGCCGGAGAGGGGTCGCTCTCGACCTCCGGCGACGCCGAAAAGCCGGGGCACCTGATCGATCCGCGCACCGGCCGAGCGGCCGCGTTTCACGGGTCGGCGAGCGTCGTCGCCGATACGGCTCTGCGCGCGGATGCGCTCTCGACGGCCCTCTTCGTCCTCGGACCGGAGGAGGGCATCGCGTTTGCGGATCGGCGGGGAATCGCCGCGCTGTTTCTTTCGAGCCGCGGCGGCGAGCCGCCCCGCGCGAGCCGCGCGTGGAGGGCATTTCCGTCGTGGACGGCCTCGGAATCGGGCGAGGGCGGGGGAAGAACGCGATGAGGCGGCGGCGGAACGTCGGGGGAATCCTCTCGCTGACGCTCTTTCTCGCGGCGGCGTCCCTCGGGGGGCAGGACCCGGCGGACAGGACGCGAGAATTGGAGAAGAAGCTCAAAGAGCTGCAGGAGCGCGTGGACGCGCTCGCGGCTTCCGTGGACCTCGAGACCCGACGCGCGATCGAGCAGCTCCGCCGCGAGATGGACGCCCTGACGAAGGAGATGGAGACGCTTCGCAGCGGCGTTCCGGAAAAGCGCGCCGAGACGGCGGCGTCCGGCGCCTGGGTACCCGGCTTCGGTCCCGCCGCCTCCAAGGTCTATCGCTCCGAGCGCGGCGTCTCGATCGGCGGGTACGGGGAGGTCCTCTACGAGAGCTTTGCAGCGCGGCGCGGCGACGGCACTCCTTCGGAGCTTCGCGACCGCATCGACCTTCTCCGTGCGGTCTTCTACTTCGGATACAAGTTCGACGACCGGTTCCTCTTCAACTCCGAGGTCGAGTACGAGCACGCTTCGACGGGCGCGGGGAGCGAGGAAAAGGGCGAGGTCTCCGTCGAGTTCGCGTACGTCGATTACCTCCTCGGTAAGAAACGCGCGACGGGGCTGCGCGCGGGGCTCGTGCTGGTGCCCATGGGGTTCGTCAATGAGCTCCACGAGCCGCCGGTCTTCCTGGGCGCGCGCCGGCCCGAAGTCGAAAGCCGCATCCTGCCCACGACCTGGAGCGAGCTCGGCGCCGGCGTGTTCGGCCAGGCCGGACCGGTCTCGTACCGGGCCTACGTCGTCAACGGCCTGGACGCGGCCGGGTTCTCCGGCGCGGAGGCGATCGGGGGGGGACGACAGGCGGGCTCTCGCGCCCTCGCGGAGAGCCTCGCGATCACGGGACGGCTCGACTATGTCGGGATGCCGGGCCTCTCCGCCGGCGTCTCCGGATACTGGGGAGGGTCGGGACAGGGGCGCGAAGTCGAAGGCCGGCGAATCTCGGGCCGCGTCTCCCTCTTCGATGCGCACGCGGAGTGGCGCTGGCGCGGGATCGCGACGCGCGCCCTCTTCGCGCGGGGATCCATCGGGGATGCGGCGCGGATCAACGCCCTGAACGGGCTCTCCGGGCGCGCGTCCGTTCCGCGGGTCTTTGCCGGCGGGTACCTCGAGGCGGGATATGACGTCCTCTCGCCTCGAGGCGGCGCCGCGGCCCTGGTTGCGTTCGTCCGGTACGAGCGGTTCGACACCCAGCTCGAGGTTCCCGGCGGTTTCTCGCGCGATCCCGGAAACGACGTCCGGCTCTGGACCGTTGGCGTGAGCTACCGGCCGATTCCCCAGATCGTCTTGAAGACCGACTATCAGGACTTCAATGACCGCGCGGGTGCCTCGACGGATCGGTGGAACATCGCGCTCGGATGGCTCTTTTGACCGCTCCAATGCGCGCGTGCGTTCTCGGCGGCGGAATCGTTCTCTCCGCCTCCCGGGCCTTCGGCGCGCCGGTGTACGAGACCCGCGAGGAGGCGCTCGCGCGCG
>DATNMZ010000400.1:0-4699 GCA_035602095.1 Thermoanaerobaculia bacterium | reverse complement strand
CCGGATGAACCTCTTTCAGCGGATCCCGTTGCCATCCGCTACGATTCGCGCCGCGTGAAGCGGCGTCCGATTCTCGTTTCCGGTCTCGCCCTGTTCCTTCTGGGCGGCGGCGTGTGGCTCTACGAGAACGCTTCCCTGCCGCGTCTGCGGCGCGAGTTCTCTCCCTGGATGGAGCGGCTCGTGCGGTGGCGCGACGGTTGTGAGGCCGTCCGGCGCGCCCTGCGCCGTTCCGCGCCGCAGGCCGGGGATCCGGAGAACGTCGCTGCCCTGCGCGCCTGGGCGCGCCAGGGTCTGGAACGGATCGCCTTCGTCTCCTTCGAAGTGACAAAACCGGATCAGGAGATCACCGCGGGAGGCGAGCGGATCTCCGGGCGGGTGCTCTTCACGGTGGGAGGAATGCGGGCGGACGGCACGCGCGTCGAGCGCGCGGCGCGGGTGACGGTCGAGACGCGCGCGGGCCCGGGTGGGACCAACCCGAGGACACGGGTCGCCGGCTCGACGCCCGCCGCCGAGCGATCCGAGAGAAATCCGCGGTTTCACGACGCCACCGGCGAGGCAGGCATGGGCGCGCCGCGCCGGGATCCCCCGGTCGGGCTCACGAACCGCCTCATCTCGGACATCTGGCCCGGCTCCGGCGTCGCGGTGCTCGATTTCGACCAGGACGGCGCGGAGGACCTCTTCGTGGGCGACGGCGTGCGCTCGATCCTCTATCGCAACGACGGCCATGGCCACTTCACGGACGTGACCGTCGCGGCAGGACTCGCGCGTTCGGCGACCGAGGGCTTCGCGGCCACCGGCGTCGCCGCGGGCGACGTGGACGGCGACGGCTTCCCCGACCTCTTCCTCACGGACGCGTTCGGCGCGGCCCACCTCTTCCACAACAAACGCGACGGGACTTTCGAAGACGTGACCGAAGCCTCGGGAATCCGCGTGCCGAAGAACGCGCGCTCCGCCGCGTTCGCGGACGTCGACGGCGACGGGAGCCTCGATCTCTTCATCTGCGTCACGGGCGACTACTACTCCCAGATGCCGGATCCACCGTTCGACGCGAACGACGGCCGCCCGAACCTGCTCTTCTTGAACGACGGCCACGGTCGATTCACGGAAGCGAGCGCGGAGTGGGGCGTCGCCCGCCCGACGCGCTGGTCCTTGTCGTCGCTCTTCGCGGATTACGACGGAGACGGCCGGCCGGACCTGATCGTCACGAACGACTTCGGCCTGACGAACCTCTACCGCAACGACGGCGGGCACCGCTTCGTCGACGTGACGAAGAAAGCGAACGCGCAGGTCCGCGCCTACGGGATGTCGGCCGCATGGGCAGACTTCGACGGCGACGGCCGCCTCGACCTCTACACGACCGGCGCCCAGACGCAGTGGTACTTCCTCCACGAGTATCCCGGGCTGCCCATCCCGCTCCTGGGGCGCCTTTTCCTGCCGGTCGCCGTCGCCTGGATGGAACAGATGGCGCGCGGCAACACGCTTCTCCTCCAGAGCGCGGACGGGACGTTCACCGACGCCACCGCGCGGTCCGGCGCCCGCGCCGCCGGGTGGAACTGGAGCGTGGTCGCCGCGGACCTCGACAACGATTCCTGGCCCGATCTCTACGCGACGAACGGAATGTGGGGTGACGGGCGGGACCACGACTGCGAGCTCGAGTTCTGGTGGGATTCGCTCGCGTACTGGGAGGACTACGTCGATGGCAAGAGAACGTTCGACCGGAAGGGCGCCGGGATCGCGGGCATCGAGCGGGACCGCTGGTTCCGCAACCGGGGGACGGCAGCTCGGTCCGGCGACCGGTTCGAAGAGCGCGCGTTTCTCGACGGGCTGGACCTCGAGACCAACGGCCGGGCCGTCGTGGCCTTCGACGCCAACGGGGACGGGGCGCTCGATCTCTACGTCCGCTCGGTGGGCGCGCCGGAAGCTCTCTTTCTCGGAAGCCGCAAACCGGGGGAGCATTTCCTCCGCGTCCGCTTGCGCGGCGAGCCGGGCGTCGACAATCGCGACGGGGTCGGCTCGCGGCTGACGGCGACGTTTCCCGGAGGCCGGCGGGTGATCGTCGAAACGGGGAACGCGAGCGGATATCTGTCGACGGGCAGTCCGATCGCGCACCTCGGGCTCGGAAGCGCGACACGGCTCGAAGACTTGAGCGTCCGCTGGCCGTCCGGCCGCGTCCAGGACCTCGGACCGATCGCGGACGTCGATCGGACGCTCGTCGTCGAAGAGTCTCGAGAATCTCCGAATCCGGCCCTTCCCCGACCGGTCCGGATTTCTCCTCGTCGCTCGTCCGCTGCCTTAAACTAGCCCTCCATGGACCGCCCGGAGATTTCGGAACCTCTGTCGCGCTCGTTCGACGTGGTCATCGTCGGCGGCGCCGTCTCGGGCGCTTCGACCGCCATCCTGCTGCGCCGGCAGCTGCCGCACCTGCGGGTCCTCGTCGTCGAAAAAACCGATCGCTTCGATTGGAAGGTCGGCGAGTCCACGGTCGAGATCTCCGCCTATTTCCTGACCCGGGTCCTGAAGCAGTACGACCACCTTTCGCGCGAGCAGCTCCCGAAGCAGGCTTTTCGTTACTGGTTCGTCAACGATCGCGTGACCTGCCTGCGCGAGGCCTCCGAAGTCGGGCCGACGCAGCTCGCGCGAACGCCGTCGTTTCAACTCGACCGCTCGAAGCTCGACGAGCACCTCCTGAAGGTGGCGGCCGAGGAGGGAGCGGAGGTCTGGCGTCCGGCTCGGGTCACGGCGTTCGAGCTCCACGGCGACGCCGGCAACCGGCTCACGGTCGAGCGCGAGGATGGCGGGCGCGTCGAGGTCGATGCGCGGTGGATCGTCGACGCCACGGGCCGCCACGCGATGCTCGCCCGCAAGCGCGGAGGCGTGACCCCGATCGACTCGCACCCGATCTCCGCGATCTGGGTGCGGTACCGCGGGGTGAAGGACATGGACGGCCCGGAAGTGGCGGGGACCGATCCCTCCGACCCGTTCGCGCGCGCCGTGCTCGCCTCCCGCCGCCTCGCGACGAACCACTTCAACGGCTGGGGATACTGGATCTGGTTCATCCCGCTGAAAGATGGCGAGACGAGCGTCGGGCTCGTCTGGGACAAGCGGCTGGTCGAGCCGGCGGGCCGGACGCCTCTCGAAAAGCTCCGGAGCTTTCTCGATGGAAATCCGCTCTCGCGGGAGCTTCTCGAGCACGCGACGCCCGTGGACGACGATTGCCGCTCGTACGGCCATCTTCCGTACTTCGTGGACGAGTTCATCGGCCCGGGATGGACATGCGTCGGGGACGCGGGCGGCTTTCTGGATCCCTTCTACTCCCCCGGACTCGACCAGATGGCGTTCTCCGTGTACACGCGCGTCGAGCTCATGAAGAAAGCGCTTTCGGGCGCGCCGGCCGAGGAGATGGAAAAGGCGTACGCGGAGCACAACCGGTGCTACGGGCGCTTCTTCCGCTACTTCTACGAGTCCATCTACAAGGACAAGTACTACGTGATGGGCGACTACGACACCATGACCGCGGCCTTCCTGCTCGACACCGGCCTCTACTATGCCGCCGCGATCATGCCCGTCTACCGTTGGTCCCACGAGCGTATGGGGTTCCCGCCCTACTTTCAGGATGGCGCGGAAATCGGCTTTTACCCCATTCGCTTCTACAACCGGCGTCTGACCGCGATCGCGAGGCGCAAGAAGGCGCTCGGCATCTACGGCAACCACAACCACGGGCGGCGCCCCGGATTCGTCGGCTTCTCCGTGCGATCCGCTTTCCTCGTGATGATCGGGCATGGCCTGCTGCGCTGGTGGAAGGCGGAGCTCGCGAACGCCTGGACGTATGTCTCACGGCCGAAGCCGCGCGCCGATGTTTCGAGCCCGCGCACGGCGGTTCCTCCCAGCCTCCGGAGCCCGCACGCCGCGTCCCCGGCCCGGCCTCTCCCGCCGTCCGCTCCGGACGCGGAGACGGCCGGCGCCTCCTCGGATCAGCCCGCGTTCCCTCGCGCGGCGAGATAGCAATGGCCGCGGCGCGCGGAACCGCGCTCGTCACCGGCGCCTCGAGCGGCATCGGCCGGGAAATCGCAAAACTCCTCGCCGCCAACCACTACGACCTCATCCTCGTCGCGCGCGGCGCGAAGAGGCTCGAGGAGCTCGGAAGCGAGCTCGCCCGATCCTTCGGAGTTCAGGCGAGAGTCGCGCCGCGGGATCTCGCGCAGCCCTCGGGCGCCCGGGAGCTTCTCGCGGAAATCGACCGGTCCGGAACCTCGATCGACATTCTCGTGAACAACGCCGGCCTCGGCGTCGCCGGCCCTTTCGCGCAGACCGACGGCAAGCGCGAGCTCGAGATCATCCAGGTCAACGTCACGGCGGTGACGGAGCTCGCGAAGGGAGTCCTGCCGGGAATGCTCCGCCGCCGGTCCGGGCGAATCTTGAACGTCGCGTCCACCGCGGCCTTTCAGCCCGGCCCGCTCATGGCGGTCTACTACGCAACCAAGGCGTACGTCCTCTCGTTTTCCGAGGCGATCGCCAACGAGCTTGCCGGAAGCGGCGTCACCGTCACGGCCCTCTGCCCCGGCCCGACCGCGACGGAATTCCAGAGGAAGGCGGGCCTCGAGAGCACGCGCCTCTTCGCCGGACCTCTCGTCATGGACGCGGAGAGCGTAGCCAGGGCCGGGTACTCCGCAATGATGCGCGGGAAGCGGGTCGTCATCCC
>DATNMZ010000399.1:0-5149 GCA_035602095.1 Thermoanaerobaculia bacterium | reverse complement strand
GGGCTAGCCTTCAGTAACGAAGTCTCGTGTTGCTTCGGGTCCGTAGGGGCGGCCCCTGCGGCCGCCCGGGCGGGGACAAGCCCCGCCCCTACACGTGGCGGGGGCGCGCTCCGCTAGCCTTCTCTCCTGTTATCTTGCCGCCGGTGAGCGGTTTCTTCCGCGACGGCGGAGAGCTGACCTGCGACGGGGTTCCCCTCGCGGCCATCGCCGAGGCCGTCGAGACTCCCGTCTACGTCTATAGCCGCGCGTCGATCGAGGAGAGCTTCCGACGCTTCGACGCCGCGTTCGCTTCCGTTCCCCACCTCGTCTGCTACGCGACGAAAGCGAACTCGAACCTGGCGATCCTTCGCGTTCTCGCGAGCCTCTCCGCCGGAGCGGACGTCGTCTCGGGCGGCGAGCTGCGCGCGGCGCTTCTGTGCGGGATCGCGCCGGACCGCATCGTGTTCTCCGGCGTCGGGAAGACGGATGCGGAGATCGAGTACGCCGTCGGGTCGGGGATTCTCGCCTTCAACGCCGAGTCCGAGCGCGAGATCGAGAAGATCGACGCGGCGGCGGGGAGGCTCGGCCAGAAGGCGCGCGTCGCCCTTCGTGTGAACCCGGACATCGACCCGAAATCGCATCCCTACATCTCGACCGGACTGAAGCACAACAAATTCGGCGTGGACATCGGCCGGGCGCTCTCCATCTACGAAGCCACCCGGCGCCTCGAGCGCATCGTGATGACGGGGATTCAGGCGCACATCGGCAGCCAGATCGTCGATCCGGGACCGCTTGCCGAAACGGCCCGCGCGCTCGCGGCGGTGGCCTCGGAGCTGCTCCGGAGCGGCTTCCCGCTCGAGACGCTGGACCTCGGGGGCGGAATCGGGATCGGCGACGGGGATGGTCCCGGACTCTCGCCCGAGAACTACGCCGGGGCCGTTCTGCCGCACGTGTCCGGGCTCCCGCTCCGGATCCTGATCGAGCCGGGCCGCGCGGTCGTCGGGCCCGCGGGAGTCCTCGTCACGCGCGTCCTCTATCGAAAACGCACCGGCGGGAAGGAGTTCGTCGTGACGGACGCCGGGATGAACGACCTGATCCGCGCGCCGCTCTACGGCGCGATCCACCAAATTGAATCCGTCGGCCCGCCATCCAAAAATCTGCTCGTCGCGGACGTCGTCGGACCGATCTGCGAGACGAGTGACTTCTTCGCCAGAGACTTGACGCTCGCCGAGCCCGGCGAAGGCGACCTTCTTGCGATCCGCGACGTCGGCGCCTATGGGTTCGCCATGTCCTCGAATTACAACTTCCGGCCTCGCGCGGCGGAGGTCCTGGTCGAGGGCGGTGGATTCCGAATCGCGCGCCGCCGCGAAACTTTCGAGGATCTCGTCCGCCTGGAAGCAGAGTAAAATCGCGTCGAATTCCTGACGTGACTCTGAATTCGGTGATTCGAGATTACGGTTCGCGGGTGCGCCGCCCGCTTTTGGAAGGAGATTCCTCTATGCGTTCCCGCTCCCTGTTTCTCGCGATCGCGTGTCTGGCGCTGGCCGCTCCGCTGCTCTTCGCGCAGACGACCGGCTCGGTCAGCGGAACCGTCCGCGACAAGGATGGCAGTCCGGTGCCCGGAGCCACGGTGACGATCACCGGAGCGCAGCTGCCTCGAGGTCAGAGCACGACGACTCTGTCCGACGGTTCGTTCAAGTTTCCAGCACTCCTGCCCGGGACCTACCGCGTCACGGCGGAGCTCTCCGGGATGGGCAAGTTCGATCAGGACGCCGAGGTTCAGGTCGGCAAGGACACGGAGGTGCGACCGATGCTGCGGGTCACGGCCGCGGAAACGGTGATCGTCACGGCGGCGACGCCTCTCGTCGACACGAAGTCGACGGACGTCTCCAACGTCACCACGAAGGACACGATGGAAAAGCTGCCGCTCGAGCGGACGTTCACGGGCGCCTTCCAACTGGCGCCCGGTGTCGCCGAGAACAACTCCTCCGCGCCGAGCGCCGGCGGTTTCCGCCAGGACAACACGTTTCTTTACGACGGCGTCAACGTGACGAACCCCTTCTTCGGCGATCTCTACCAGGACTTCTCGGAGCTCGACATCCAGGAGGTCAACATCACGCGCGGGGGCGTTACCGCCGAGTACGGCCGCACGGGCGGGTTCATCGTCAACGGAGTGACGAAGTCGGGGACGAACAACATTCATGCGGAGGGACGCCTCGAATATCAGCCCGCTTCCTTTTCCGCGCGCAGCCGCAACCTCGCGTTGACGAGTCAGTTCGAGAAGCTCCGCCCCGGTGTGGACGTCGGCGGACCTCTCGTCCGGGACCGCCTGTTCTTCTACGGTTCGGCCAACCTCCTTCGCCAGACGGAGAAGGACCGGGTCAACAACCTCGGGGGGGTCCCGGACGGCAAGACGGACATCAACGAGTTCTTCGGCAAGCTGACGGGCAACCCCGCCTCCAACGTTCTGGTCGACGCCTCGTTCCGCTATCGGGGGATCGACGCGACGAACCAGGACATCCCTTCGACGACGGCCCCGTCGGCCGGCGACAAGCCGAAGACGATCGACCGCGTGATCGTGGGATCCATGTTCTGGACCGCCAGCCCCAAGCTGTCCTTCGAGGCGCGGTACAACCACAACGAGGACAACAACTCCGTCACGCCGAACACGTTCATTCCCTTCAAGGCGGCGCCATTCGATTTCGCGCACCCGTATCTGTCCGGCAGCTTCATCACGGGACGGTCGAGCACGACCGGAGTGAGCTACATTTTTCCACCGGCGAACGCGCTCGGTCAGCGGATCGGCGGGAGCGACCTCGCCATGAACAACCAGAGCTACTTCCGCGATGAGTACCGCCTCCAGGGTTCGTACCTCGCAACCTTCCTCGGCGCGACTCACGATATCCGGGCCGGAGTGACCCTCTCCAAGAACCGGGAGGATCTCGTCCGGGTCGCGGATGGATGGGGAACGATCACGATTCAGGACGTCAGCCAGTGCGCGCCGACGGGGAACCCGAACGGCGGGAGACCCTGCTACCGCGCCCGCAACACGCCTCCGTTCACTCAGATCTCGCGAGGCACGACGTATGGCGCTTTCGTCCAGGACCAGATGACCTGGAATCGCCTGACGGTCAATGTGGGAGTCCTGGCCAACGAGGACTACTACGTTCCCAACGACAACAGCGCGTTTGACTTCATTCGCGGCAATCCCGTTACTCCCGGCAGCGCGGCGACCCTTCCGTCCTGCGCCACGGCCGCGGCAGGCGCTCCCGCGTGCACATACAAGGCGCGGATCGACATCCCGTGGAGCAAGCAGTTCCAGCCCCGCTTTGGCGTTGCCTACGAAGTCGACAGCCAGGCACACGACAAGGCGTACTTGAACCTCGCCCGCTACGACAACATGGACAACCAGTCGATCGCCCGGGCGGCGGCTCCGTTCCGGTCATTGCGGGTCGACGACTACATCAACATCTCCAATGGCAATTTGATCCAGGAGGTCATCCGCGCCAACCAGACCGGAAAGCTCGTCATCCCCGGGATCGATCCGACCTACACCGACGAGCTGATCGTCGGCTATGCGCGGCCGTTCGGGAGCGGCTGGTCCGCCGAGCTCTGGGGGATGTACCGCAAGAGCCAGGACATCATCGAGGACTTCACCGCCACCCACGATGGAGGGAATTTCCGCTACGGGAACGTCGATGGGCACCGCCGTTACCGCGCCGCGACGGTCGAGGTCCGCAAGGCGTCGGGGTCCACGTGGACGCTCGACGCCTCCTACACGCTGTCGAGACTCGACGGAAACTGGAACCTCGAGGACAACGGGACATCGCTCTTCTACTCCTCCTCCTATGTCGCCGACGGTCCCGGCCTCTTTCCCACCGACCCCAATCAGTATGGAATCGAGTTGAGCGATCGCACTCACATCGCGAAGCTCTTTGGAAGCTACGTGCTGCCCACGAACACGATCATCGGCGGTTACGTGCGCTTCCAGAGCGGCCGGCCGTGGGAGGCGCGCGGCTTCGACGTGGCCAACGGGGTGGCGCTGCTGCATCTCGAGCCGACGGGCAGCCGGCGGCTCTCCTCCTGGACGAACTTCGACCTCCTGGTGGCGCAAAAGATTCCGATGGGTCCCGCCAACGTGCGCATCGAAGCCCGGCTGTTGAACGTCTTCAACTCGCAGCCCGTGCTGACCGTAAACCAGACCTATTGCAATTCGTCGCCCTGTACCTCGTTCGACGTTCCCGCATCGAACTTGAACCCCTCGTTCGGACAGGCGACCTCGTACGCCCCGGCCCGCAGAGTCATCGTCTCCGCGATCGTGAATTACTAGGTTCTTCCGCCGCGAATCCCGAGCCGGGGGCGCCGCGCCCCCGGCTTTTTCGTTTCTGAGGATGCCAATCAGCTCGGCGCCGACCGCACCTTCGAGAGAGTGCGTGCGACTTCCGGCTGATTGGGATCGAGCCCGAGCGAGCGTTCCAGAAGCCGGATGACGGCTTCCCGGTCCGCGCGGCATGTCGCAAAGAGGGCGAGGTCGTTCAACGTCCTGGGTTCGGTCGTGGCGGCTTCGAAACGCGAGAGCGCCGCGGCCGCGCCCGCGCAGTCTCGCGATCGGTATCGCACCATGGCGAGCTCCCGCGCGACCCCTTCGCTGTCCGGGTAGGTCCGCGCCGCCCGCTCGAGAAGCGAAAGCGCGGCCGGACCCGTCCCGCCCTTCTCGTAGTCCCGCGCCCACGCCACGAGAGCCGCGGTGGGATCGCTCTTCATCGCCGCGAACGAGCGAAGAAGCCAGTCCTCGGCCTCTTTCCGTCTGCCCTGTGTCCGGGCGAGGACCGCGAGGTTGTACATCGGGGAGTAGTAGTCGGGCCGGAGAGCGAGCGACTGCAGGAACGCCGCCTTCGCTTCCGCCGGCTTCTTCGCGGTGTCGCGCAGATAGAGCCCGAGGTTGTTCCAGGCGCCCTCGGTCATCCCGGGGCGATCGCCGCCGGTCGGAGCCAGAGGGCGGGTCTCGCCGACGGAGAGATACCCGAGCGCTAGCAGCTTCTTCGCATACTCGTTCGCTTCCGCCGGCGACAGAGGCTGCGCGGAGACGCGCCGGACTGCGGTCTGCCCGGGGGCGTTCTTCGGAGCGTCGGAGACGGGCGGAAGATCGGAGAACGCGAAACGCGCCGCG
>DATNMZ010000398.1:0-3750 GCA_035602095.1 Thermoanaerobaculia bacterium | reverse complement strand
GAGCACGAGTTCGCCGTCGGGTACTTCTACATGCGCAAGGGCGCGCCGGGAGCGGCTCTTTCGCGCTTCACCCTTCTCGAGCAGCGCTTTCCGGAGTACGGGGCGCGGGACAAGCTCTTCTTTTATTCCGGAACCGTCCTGCAGCGGCTCGGCCGGACCGAGGAGGCCTCCCGCTACTATGCCCGTCTTCTGGACGAGTTTCCGGGGAGCGAATTTGCCAAGAAAGCCCGCGAAAAAGCGGACAAATTGCCCCATCCCGCCACGGCATCCGTTGACACGAGGGCCAAGAGCGAGTAATTTACGGTAGAAACCGGCTTTCGCCGTAATTTCTTAGGAGCCGTCACATGCGCTTTCCCTCGCGCGCCATTGCCGTGCTGTCGCTGCCAATTTTCGCCGCGGTGGCCGCCGCTCAGACCGAGCCGGCCTCGATCGGCGGAGCGAAGCCGATGCCGGATCGAGCCGGGAGCGGCGCTCCGACGGTGACGCGCGTCGCGCCGCCCACCGTCGTCGTGACAACCGTGACGGCGGAATCCGCCCCGCAGCCGGTCGGGTTCGAGAGCGACATCTACTGCTTCGGCTACCTCGGGGACACAAACGAGCGCTTCCCTCTCAAGGTTCACGGTGCGCAGAACATCTACGAACAGACGGACTACATTACGAATGACCTTCTCTACGTCGACGGCGGCTACGACCGCGGCTTGAAGGTCGGTGACGAGTACTGGCTCGTGACGCCGGAGCAGGAGATCCTTCACCCGGTCACCGGAAAGAGCATGGGCCGCCTCTATCAGTACCGCGGCCGCGCGGTCGTCCAGAGCCTCGAGCCGCGAACGGCGATCATCCGGGTGGCGAGCGCCTGCACCGACATCCCGATGTTCGCGTACCTGAAGAAGTTCGAGCCGATTCCCATCCCTCTCGCGCGGAAGTCGCCTCCGGCCCAGCCGGGCGACCCTCCCACCGGAAAGGCGAAGGGCCGCATCATCTACACGCGGGACGGCGTCGTGACCATCGGAGCGGACACCACGGTGATGGTGGATCTCGGCGCCGCGGACGGACTCCAGCCGGGCGACTTCCTGACGGTGTTTCGCTATTCCACGGGCCGCGAATACGGAATCCGGCCGGTCGGCGCTTACTGGGTGAACCTGCCGCCGCCGCCGGGCGTCTTCGTCCCCCGGACGTATCTCGGCGAGGCCGCCGTCTTGACGGTGGGAGATCGTTGGGCGATCGTCCGGTTGACCGACTCGAACCGGCTGATCGAAGTGGGAGACGAAGTCGAGCTGAAATAATTCGGCGCGAGCGAGGGCGCGCCTTCCGGCCCTCCCTCCTCCCTTCTCTCCGCCTCGCACCCCTCCGCCCCCGCGGCTCGAAATCTCGTCGGGCTGGCACGAAAAATCTTTTTGAATCTCTTTGCGCCTCGCTATTGCGCGCGTCGCGAGTTTGCTAAGATGCGCGACTTCTCGCTCCGAAAAAAAACTTCTCGGAGGATCCTTTGAACCTCGACGGGCAGCTCCAGCAGATCATCGACGAGCTTCTCTCGCACGGGATCTCGCTCGATCTGGCGAAGAAGGAGTTCGAGAAGAAGTACATCGTCGGCGCGGTGCGGCGCTCCTCCGGCAACCTCGGCCGCGCGGCCTCCTCCCTGGGAATCCACCGCAACACCCTTCGCAACAAGGTCGGGATCCTGAACATCCGCCTGCCCCGCGACAAGGCCCGCGTCTCTCCCGACATTCAGAAGCGCAAGTAAGAACCCGCGCCCCGAGCGCGTGAAACGGACCGGTACGACTCCCGCCCACGCCTTCTCGCGGGTCCCGGAGAACGGCGAATCTGCCCGAAAATACCCGCGGAATCGCTGTCCCGGGAGAGAGACGCGCGTTTGCGACCGCCGGGACGGGGGAGGGGAGCGAGGCCCTACTTCGGCGCCGTCGGGGGCGTCGTCGGCTTGTGGTCGTCGGAGCCGGCCTCCTTGATGGAGTCCTTGAAGTTTCGCATGCCCTGGCCGAGGCCGCGGCCGAGCTGCGGCAGCTTGTTCGCTCCGAAGATGATGATCACGATCAAGAGAATGATGAGCAGTTCGGGAACGCCGAGCGAGCCAAACATAGGTACTCCTTCGAGGGCTTTCAGCTTACCAGAGGAGCGAGGCGCGCCTCGAAAACGCGGGCGAATGCCGCGTCTTCCGGGCCTTTCGAAAGAAGCCGGCCGACGAGAGCGATCTCACCCGGAAGGTACCGGCGGTAGGCGTCGCCGCGGCCCTGCGCGACCGCTCGGGCGAAGGTCCCGCAGACTTTCCAGGCGCGCTGGAGGAGCACGCGGTCGAAGCGGCGCCGAAACGGCGCGGGATCGAGGCCGCGCAACCGGACGAACGAGTCGATCGCCTGCTCGGCGGCGTCGGAGGTTATCCAGTCGAGGGTCGTTCGTTCCCAGAGCAGAGAGGCCAGGTCGTAGGTGTCCGGGCCGGCGCGCATGTCCTGGAAGTCGATCGCGGCCACCTGATCTTCGGACGGGAACAGATTGTTGCCGTGGAAATCGCGGTGGCAGAGCGCCCGCGGGTGTGCCGCAATCTCCCGGGCCAGAGAATCCGCCCAGCGGTCGTGCGCTTCCCGTTCCGGGGCCGCGAGCGGCTGGCGGAGGTAGAGATCGAAGACGGCCTCCCGGGCGAGATCGAGCTCCCGGCGGAAGAGCGCCGCGTCGAAGGGCGCGTTGATTCCGGGATCCGCCATCCCGGCGATCGAGGCGCCCGCGGCGACGGCGCGGGCCAGCCACGGCCCTCGCTCCTCCGGCCTCTGCAGCAGAAGCGTCGCGAGGTCCATCGGCCCGAAGTCCTCCACGATCTGGTTGCCCGACTGGTCGTCGGCAATGAGCAGCGGAACCTTGATGCGGCCGCGCAGGGCGACTCGCGCCGCGTTCCACCGGCGCCGCGAGTCGGCCTCCTCTTCCGGATAGACGACTCCGAGCACCGACCGGTTGTCCCGGAGCGTCAGCCGGACGTACCGCCGCCGGCCGACGTCTCCCGGGAGGACCTCGCAGGCGACGGGCTCGTGCCGCGTTCGGACCGCGAGAGCGGTCAGACGGGAAAACTCCGGCGGGAGAGCCGGGATGGTCACCGGGAGAGCTCGGGCTTGCTTTCCTTCCGCGGGGCTTATCCCTTCGCCTGCGAGATGAGGATCCGTTTGATGTGGATGGGCTGATTGGGCAGATCCCGCGCGTTTCGCGCCGCGGAGACGATCTTGTCGGCCACGTCCATGCCGGAGACGACCTCGCCGAAGGCCGTGTACTGGTTGTCCAGGAAGGGCGAGTCCTTCACGACGATGAAGAACTGCGAAGACGCGGAGTTGGGGTCCGACGAGCGCGCCATCGAGACGATCCCGCGCTTGTGGGAGATGTCGTTGAATTCCGACTTCAGCGTGACCGGCTTGCCGTTGACCTCGTGTGAGCCGACGCCGTACTGCGAGGCGTCCGCCTTCTTCGTGTTCGGGTCTCCGCCCTGGATCATGAAACCCGGAATGACGCGGTGAAAGAACGTCCCGTCGTAGAAATTTTTCGAAGCCAGATCGATGAAGTTTTCGACGTGCTTCGGGGCTTTGTCGTGGAAGAAACGGATCGTGATATCTCCGGCGTCCGTCTGGAGAGTCGCGAGGGTGTTGGCGTAG
Organism: Thermoanaerobaculia bacterium; assembly: GCA_035602095.1. Classification (GTDB taxonomy): domain Bacteria; phylum Acidobacteriota; class Thermoanaerobaculia; order UBA5066; family Gp7-AA6; genus JALYUA01. The sequence goes on along the minus strand of DATNMZ010000398.1, from coordinate 106 downwards.
TCGCGCGGCTTGGAGGACACGGGTTTCTTCCCCTTTCTGGCCGCCGGGGCCGCCGCGAGGGGCAGCGCGCACAGCAGGATCAGAGCCATTGCTGTCTTTGTCATCT
>DATNMZ010000397.1:0-2098 GCA_035602095.1 Thermoanaerobaculia bacterium | reverse complement strand
GTCTACGTCAACGTCCAGGGGGACGAGCCGCTGATGGCGCCGGAGAACATCGACCGCGCCGTCGATGCCCTCCTCGCCGCCCCGGGCCGCGAGATCGCTTCCGTATGGGTCCCGCTGGACGCGAGGGAGAGCGCGGACGCCAACGCCGTCAAGGTCGCCGTCGCGCAGGACGGGCGGGCGCTCTACTTCTCGCGCGCGCCTATCCCGTTTCCACGCACGGGGCCGGCCTTTTACCGCAAGCACCTCGGGCTTTACGCCTACCGCGCGGCGACGTTGCGCCAGATCGCCCGGCTCCCTGCCTCGCCGCTCGAGAAGGCCGAATCGCTCGAGCAGCTGCGCTGGCTCGAAGCGGGCTATTCGATCTGGATGGCGGAAGCCGCCTCGGATTCGATCGGAGTGGACACGCCCGAGGATCTGTCCCGGGCGGAAGAATGGATGCGGGAAGCCAGGGAGGCACGCGCATGAGCAAGTACGTGTTCGTCACGGGGGGCGTCGTCTCCTCGCTCGGCAAAGGGATCGCCGCCTCCTCGATCGGGGCGCTCCTGGAAGCGCGGGGATACTCGGTTGCGCTCGCCAAGTTCGACCCGTACATCAACGTCGACCCCGGGACGATGTCGCCCTTCCAGCACGGGGAGGTCTATGTCACCGACGACGGGGCCGAGACCGACCTCGACCTCGGGCACTACGAGCGGTTCACGACGACGACCTCTTCGCGGGCGAACAACACGACGGCGGGGCGCATCTACCTCTCTGTCATCGAGCGGGAAAGGCGCGGGGACTACCTCGGCAAGACGGTCCAGGTCATTCCGCACATCACGGACGAGATCAAGGAGAGCATCCGCAGCGTCGGGTCGAACGCGGACGTCGTCCTGATCGAGATTGGGGGGACCGTCGGAGACATCGAGTCCCTTCCGTTTCTCGAGGCGATCCGACAGATCCGCCAGGAAGCCGGGCGCGGCAACGCGATCAACGTCCATTTGACGCTGGTCCCGTACATCAAGGCCTCCGACGAGCTCAAGACGAAGCCGACGCAACACTCGGTCAAGGAGCTGCTGTCGATCGGGATCCAGCCGGACGTCCTCCTCTGCCGCACCGACCGATCTCTGCCCGCGGAGGTGAAGAAGAAGATCGCGCTCTTTTGCAACGTCCCCGTAGAGGCCGTCATCAACGCGAAAGACGTTCCCTCGATCTACGAAGTGCCGCTGCAGTTCGCTGCGGAAGGCCTCGACGAGATCCTGCTCGACCTGCTCAATCTCCCGCACTACGACCGGGACCTCTCGAAGTGGGAGAACCTCGTGAACCGGATCAAGAACCCGTCGGGGGACGTGGACATCGCGGTCGTCGGGAAATACGTCGAGTACGGCGATTCCTACAAGTCCTTGAACGAGGCGCTCGCCCACGGCGGGATCGCCAACAACGTCCGGGTGCGGCTGCATTACGTGGACGCCGAAACGCTCGAGAACGACACCTATCCCGAAGTCCTCGTCAGCTCCGACGCGATCCTGGTGCCCGGAGGGTTCGGCCGGCGCGGCGTCGAAGGAATGATGAAGGCCATCCGTTACGCCCGCGAGAAAAAGGTGCCGTTCTTCGGAATCTGCCTCGGCCTGCAGGCGGCCGTCATCGAGTACGCGCGGAACGTCGCGGGTCTCGAGGGCGCCAACTCGACGGAGTTCGACGAGGACCCGAAGCACAAGGTGATCTTCAAGCTGCGGGACTTGATCGGGGTAGAAGCCCTCGGCGGCACGATGCGGCTCGGCAAGTACCCCTGCGAGCTCATGGCCGGGTCGTTCGCCGCCCGCGCGTACGGAGAGAGCCTGATTTCGGAACGGCACCGGCACCGCTACGAGGTCAACCAGGAGTACCTGCCCGCGCTGCGGGACGCCGGGCTTTCGTTCACGGGAATGTCGCCGGACCGCAAGTTCGTGGAGATCATCGAGATCCACGAGGACCATCCGTGGTTCCTCGGCTGCCAGTTCCATCCCGAGTTGAAGTCGAAGCCCTTCGCCTGTCACCCCCTCTTCAAGGACTTCATCCGCGCGGCGCGCGCGCACCGGGGGGCGGTGGAGGAGAGACGGGACGCCGAGCGAGGCGCGGCGGC
>DATNMZ010000396.1:0-3125 GCA_035602095.1 Thermoanaerobaculia bacterium | reverse complement strand
GCCATTCTGCGCGACGATCCGCCGCCGCTCTCCACGGCCGTCCCGGAGACGCCGCCGGAGCTCTCCGACCTCCTGGACGGCGCGCTCGCGAAGCAGCCGGAGGATCGCCCCGCATCCGCGCGAGGGATGTCCGGGCAGTTGCGGCAGATCCGCACGCGGCTGGAATCGGGAGGTTTCGCGTCGCGGACCCGCGCCGTGGCACTGCCGCCCCTGCCCGTCCGGAGCCCGCGGCGGGCGGTCGCCATCGGGATCGGCCTCGCCCTCCTGCTTGCCGCCGCCGGCGCGGCGATTCTGGCCCGACGGCCTTCCTCCGCTGCCGCCTCGGCCGTGCGGATGCCGGCCGGGCAGCTCGCCGTCGCCGTCCTGCCGGTCGAGGACGCGTCGCGGGACCCGGAGCTCGCGCGCGCGCAGGTCGGGCGAGTCCTCGGAGACGCGCTGGCGCAGATCCTGTCGGACCTTCCCCGCGTGTATGTCGTCTCCCCGATCCGGCTCGGGAACGCCTTCGCCGCCGCAGGGCGTCCCCTCGCAGCCGCCTCGGGCGACCCCTCCCGGGCCGCGCAGGTGTCCGCGGCCGCGGGGGCGAACGCGATGCTCGCCGGACGGCTGTCGCGGGTCGGCACGACCTACGTCCTCGACGCCGAGCTGACCCGCCTGCCCGATACGCTCGTCGCGAAGTTTCAGGCGAGCGCGGAGACGGCCGCGCGTCTCCTCCCGGAGCTGACCGCCGGAATCAGCCGGAAGATCCAGGAGAAGCTCGGCATGCCCCAGGCCGCACCGGCGGTCGATCACGTCGCGACGTCTTCCCTCGACGCCTACGCGCACTTTCTCCGCGGCCGCGAGTCCACCCTCGAAGGCGACTGGATGGCCGCGATTCCCGAGCTCGAGAAGGCGCTCGCGGCCGATCCGCAGATGGCGATCGCGTGGGCGGAGCTGTCGTGCGCCTACTCCTTCGGGGGCGACGAGCCGAAGTCGAAGGCGGCTCAGAAGAAAGCGGAAGAGTTCGCGGCGCGCGTCAATCGCAAGGAGCGTCTCTGGATCGAGCAGAGCGGCGTCTGGGTGAACACCGGCAACGGCGCCCTGTACCGGAAAACCATGGAGAAGTTCATCCAGGAGTACCCCGACGATCGGGACGGGTATTTCTACGCCGGGCTCGGGGCGGAGTATCTCGACAAGAACTGCGACGCGGCGCTCCTGCAATACGAGAAGGCCTACGCGCTGACCCCGAACTACTACCCGATTACGAAGGCGATCGCGGATTGCCAGCTCGATCGCGGGCACAAGGATCGAGCGATCGCCGCGTTGAAGCGCTACCTGGCGGCGCCGATCCTCGGGCAGCACGGCCGCCAGCAGGCGCAGTGGCGGCTCGAAGAGTTTCAGAAGAAGGGCTGACTCTGGACGGTCTCGAGGTCCGTCCCGCCAGCCGGCAGGAGGTCCCCGCGCTCGAGGCGCTCATCCGGGCTTCGGTCGTGGGCCTCGCCGGCGCCGACTACTCTCCGCAGCAGCTCGACAGCGCCCTGCGGCATCTCTTCGGGGTGGACACGCAGCTGATCGACGACGGCACGTACTTCGTCGTCCGGGAGGCGGGCCGCCCCGTCGCGTGCGGGGGCTGGAGCCGGCGCCGGACCCTCTTCGGCGGCGACCGGTACGAGAAGCGCGCGGACGATGATCTCGATCCCGCGACGGACGCCGCGCGGATCCGCGCCTTCTTCGTGCATCCGGACGCGGCGCGGAAAGGAATCGGCCGGATGCTGCTCGGGCACTGCGAGCAGGCCGCGCGCGCGGCGGGCTTCGGCCGCCTGGAGCTCATGGCGACGCTGAGCGGCATCCCGCTCTACGAGCGATGCGGTTACGAGCGGGTCGAGTCTGTCGACTTGAAGCTCCCGGATGGAGTCAGCTTCCCCCTCGTGCGGATGTCGCGGTCGATTCGCGCGTCCTGAGGTGTTTCGAGCGCGCGGCAGGTCTGACCCCGCTCTGACCCTGACCTGACCCCGGTCTGACCCCTGACCTGACCCCGGCTGACCCCGGGGAATGCTCCGCCGCGGGCGGCCGTTCGGAATTCCGAAAACGGAAGGAGCGCCGATGAACGTCCGGAGACTCGCTCCCCTTGGATTCGCCTTCGCGTGCGCGCTGGCCCAAGCCGCCTCCGGCCAGCAGCCTTCTACGCCTGTCGCCGCCGCCACGCCCGCGCCCGCGGCCACCCCCGTGCCTGCGACAACGCCCGCTCCCGCCGACGACGTCCGCATGATCCGGTACAAGATCTCGGCCGGGGATCTCCCGAGCGCGGAGTCGATCCTCGAGTACCACCGCGCGGAGAAGGGGGAGGACGGCGAGTACCTCCTCGGCCTCGCCTGGGTCGCCCGCGGCGCGGCGCTGACCGGCGACTGGAAGGCGGCCTCGAGCCACGCGAAGGCGGCGCGGGCGATCGCCGAGTCGAAGCTCAAGACGCCCGCCGACTACGAGTCCCAGCGGGAGGCGGTCTACGCGCTCGGCACGTCGATCGAAGTCGAGGCGCAGGCGCTCGCCGCGGCGGGGAGGAAGGCGGAAGCCGTCCGGCTCCTGGAAGAGAGCTCGCGGGCGCAGGAAGCCGCGAAGGCGCCCTTCAACCTGCGCGCGCGCATCTGGAAGCGCCGGAACATGATCGAGCTCGAGGGCCAGCCCGCGCCCGCCATCCGCGCTGGCGATCGCCTCGGCGGCGAGGTTCCGACGCTCGAGTCCCTGCGCGGAAAGCCGGTCGTCCTCTATTTCTGGTGGGAGGCGTGTGGCGACTGCCGGATGCAGGCGGCCGCGTTCCGCAGCACGGTCGAGAAGTACGCCGGCAAAGGCGTCGAATTCATCGCGCCGACCCGCTTCTATGGTTCCCCGGCGGACCGCGCCGAGGAGAAGGCGAAGATCGAGAAGTCCTGGAGCGAGGTGTACAGGCTGAAGGGCTCGGTCCCCGTGGCGATCGGCGACGAAGCGATGCTGCGCTACGGAGTCTCCGCGACGCCGACGTTCGTCTTCGTCGACGGGAAGGGAATCGTGAAGCGCTACTCGCCCACGCGGATGACGGAGGAGCGCCTGTCGGCGGCGATCGACGAATTACTGCGTTAGCAGCGATTCCCTCTCCCCCGCGCGCGGGGGAGAGG
>DATNMZ010000395.1:0-3655 GCA_035602095.1 Thermoanaerobaculia bacterium | reverse complement strand
CGCTCGCGACCGCCTCCTCCGTGCGGGCGCGCGCCGCGCCGTCCCCGATTGCGTCGATCTCGAGCACGGTGCCCATCCGGTATTGCGCCCGGAGCACCCGCCCTTCGGCAGGGCCGGAAACCGGAGAAGCCAGGCCGGCGGCGAGGAGAGAGGCGATCACGCTAAGACCGAGACTCAGTCTCAACAAGAGACCGGACCCGGAAGCCCCGAAGCGATCCCGCACGGGACTATTTCTCCGGGACGGCGCGCAGCCCGCCCGCCCGCGCGGACTCCGCCTGCGCCTTCGAGGCGTCGCGCGAGCTCACCCGCGGGCGGCATCGCTTGCAGATCCCGCGGAGCTGGTGGCTGTGCGAGAGTGCGAGAAAGCCGTACCGCTCGCAGACTTCGTCCTGGAGCGCTTCGATCGCCGGCTCGAAGAACTCCATCACCCGTCCGCATTCGTTGCAGATCAGGTGGTCGTGGTGCTCCCCCGCGCGGAGCCGCTCGTAGCGGTAGCCAGACTCGCCGACCCGGACCCGCCCCACGATGCCGGAGTCCACGAGCAGGTCCAGCGTGCGGTAGATCGTGGCGCGGGAGATCTTCTTGTGCTTGGTGCGGAGCCGCACGAGCAGCTCGTCCGCCTCGAAGTGCTCGTGCCGCGCGAAGAGCTCGTCGAAGAGCGCCTGGCGCTCGGCCGTCAGCTTCAAGCCGCGTTTTTCCAGGTACTTGCGGAAGATCGTCTGCTCTCGCTGGCTCATCGTGTCCTCCCCTCCGCCGCTGCCGCCGCCCCGTCGCCTCCCGTGCGATTGCGACTCAGTCTCAATTGGCGTATTCTTCCCCGGCCCCGGCGGCGCTGTCAAGCCGGCGGGTGGGAGCTAGAAAACCATGTGGCAGGGGTTCACCATCGCGCTGCGGGAGGGGATCGAGGCCTTCCTCATCGTCGCCCTCATCCTTTCCTACCTGAAGCGCACCGGACGGGAGTCTCTCGCTCGCGCGGTCTACGCCGGCATCGGAGCTTCTCTCGTGACGTGCGCCGCCGCCGGCTTCCTGTTTTCGCGGGCGGCGAACCAGTCGCTCTGGGAGGGCGTCCTCGCTCTCCTCGCCGCCGCTCTCGTCGGGAGTCTGCTTTTCTACATGATGCGCGTCTCGGCAAGGATGAAGGTCAACATCGAGTCCCGCCTCGCCGCCCGCACGTCCCATCGGACGGAGCGCCGTGCCTTCTGGGGCGTCTTCGCGTTCACGCTGATGATGATCACCCGCGAAGGAATGGAGACCGCCCTTCTGATCGTCACCGCCCTCTTCCAGTTGAAGTCCTCGACCGTGTTTCTCGGGCTTGCGCTCGGCGTCGTGGGCGCGGCCGCGATCGGGTTCGCCTGGACGAAGCTCGGACGCGGGGTGGACATCCGGGCGCTCTTGAACGTGTCCTCCGCGTTTCTCGCGATCTTCCTGATCCAGCTCGTTCTCTACGGCGTGCACGAGCTTTCGGAGGCGCGGATCCTGCCGGCGTCGCAGGCCATTCACGACGCGACGGAGATTCTCGGCCCCGACGGGATCGTCGGACACGTCCTCGCCTATGCCCTGGCCATCGTCCCGACGGTGTGGCTCTCCGCCGCCTGGCTGCGCCGGCGCTCCCGCGCCCGACAGCTCGCTCACAACAGCAACGCGGCCTAGGCGGGCGAACTTTCGGTCGCGGCGTTCGCTTCGCGAACAGGCGGCCGAGAGAGCGCTTCGCTCAGGACAATTCGAAGAACGGGCGCTGTGCGCCTTTGCTTATAGCTCGCTGACCGCGCGCGCGGAGAAAAAGAGGTTCGGGAAGGCCTGCTTGAAGTAGTTGGTCACTTCCGTGACGAGGCGGTTGTCGCCGTTTCTCCAACCCGGATCGCGAAACCTGTACTCGTCGCCCGTGTAGGTGACGAACCCCACTTCGAGGCAGAGGTTCTGGTTCGGGCGCAGGATGCAGGTGTTGAAGATCTCCTTGACGTTTTTCGCGAAGAGCGAGAAGTTCTTCTCCGGGTCCTCCGCCCCCGACCAGGAGATCGTGTCGCCCTCGACGACGAGCCGGCCGACGTTCTTCGTCTTCGTTCCGATCCCGAGGAAGCCGCGTCCGACGCGGGAAAGGCCGGGAAACTCCGCCTTCCGGGCGACGACCGATCCCGCCGTCACCGCGGGCGCCTGGCCCGAACGCAGCATGGCCTCCAGAACGCTCTCCGAAACGCCTGCGGAGCGCAGCTCGAGGATGTCGGCGGTCGTCAGCGGATAGCGGACGTTGTCCGAACGGATCTTGTTCAAGAGGAACTCATCCGAGAGCCCCGCCTGCTTGAGCTTCAGGATGTCCTCGTGCGGCCGGGGCGCCATCGCGGACGGCGCCTGCGCGGGCACCGCGGCGGCGAGCGGGAGAGAGACCGGGGAGGCCGCAGCAGGCTCGGACGTTCGGGGAGGAGGGGGTACCGTCGGCTGCGGAGGCGGCGGCGTCGGGGCGGGCGACGGCGCGACCGGCGGGGTCCTCGGCGGGACCACGTTCGGATTTGGGTTCGACACCCCCGTGCCCGGATTGGAAGGGCCCGGGGGGGCCGGAGCGGGACCCGTGCTGCTGCAGGCCGCCGCGGCCGCCGCGCAGGCGAGGAGGAGCACCCGGAATCGCATGGACATCGTCGTTCTCCTTCCCTTCTTCCCGCGCCGCGACCGCCGGATCGGCCCGGCTTCCCGGCCCGGAACTTGCTGTAGCCCTCCGGGGCGGACTGCCCGTGGAGGCACAGATGAAGTGGATGGGAGTTTATCTTCTCGGATACGCGCTGCTGATCGCCGGCGCCCTCCTCGCTCTGTGGAAGACGGGAGTCCTCGCGTCGATCGGGCCGTTCTGGGTCGCCGTCGGGCTGCTGGTCGCGCTGGGGATCGGAATCATGATCTCGGTCGGAAGCAGCGGCCGCAAGGAAAACATCACGATCGACCGGAACTGACGGGGCTCCACCGCTTCCACCCGCGTCCCTCGTGCCCGAACGCGAAGGTGTGCGGGTGCAGGATCTCGGCGAGGATCTCGAGAGACTCGGCGAGGCGAGGTCCGGGCCTATTGAAGAACTGGTTTCCCTCTGCAAGGTAAACGGCTCCCCGCCGGACGGCGGAAAGCCCGGCAAGTCCCGGGATCTCCAGCAGCAGCTCCGCCTCCGCTTCGAGACGCGAGAGCGAGAACCCGCACGGAAACACCACGACGACGTCCGGGTTCGCTTGCGACAGCGCCTCCGGAGCGAGCCACGCGGAGTGTCGCCCCGCCTCTCCGAGCACGTCCTCTCCGCCCGCCATCGAAATCAGCTCCGGAATCCAGTTGCCGGCCGCCATTGCGGGCGCGAGCCACTCGATTGCTGCGACGCGCGGGCGGCGCGGGAGACGTGCGGAGGCGGCGGCGACCGACTCCATGCGCGTGGAGAGCCTCTGGACGAGCGCCGCGCCGGCAGGCTCCGCTTCGAGAGCCGCGGCGACGTGCTGAATGTCTGAGAGGACGCCGGCGAGGTTGCCGGCGTTCAGTGCGACGACCTTCGGGGCGCCATCAGCGCTGAAGCCCGAGAGCGCCTCTTCCACATCGGCGAGACTCGCGGCGCAGACATCGCACTGCACCTGCGTGACGATGTGCGTCGGCGCTAAGAGCCTCAGGCGCTCGGCATCGACGCGGTAGACCGAAATG
>DATNMZ010000394.1:0-3557 GCA_035602095.1 Thermoanaerobaculia bacterium | reverse complement strand
CGAGGGGAACGCGCGCGTCGCCGTCCGCGTGCTGCCGCAGCTCGAGCCCGCCGAGAACCGCGTCCGCATCAAGGTCGCGGTGCAGTCGATCTCCGGCGGCGTCGCGAAGACAGTCGAGCTCTTCTTGGATGACAAGAAGATCGGAAGCTGGACGGGGGGTCCCTACGAGACCACGGTGCCCTATCCGCAGTACGTGAAGGCGAATTACCTTCGCGCGACCGCGATCGCGGAGGACGGCCGGGAGTCCAACGACATGCGGATGCTGCACGGCCCGAGCACGGCGGTCGAAAGCGTCCGGGTGGACGTGGTGCAGCTCCACATCTCGGCTCTCGACAAGGCGGGGCATTTCATCAAGGGCCTCGGCAAGGACGATTTCGCCGTCCGGGAGGACGGCCGGCCGCAGCCCGTCACCGGATTCGAGGTGGCCGAGAACCTGCCGCTGAACATCGGAGTCGTCGTCGACGCGTCCGGCTCCATGGAGAAGGGCATGCCCTTCGTGCACGACGCCTGCGCGGAGCTCTTCAAGACGCTCATGCGGGAGAAAGACCACGGCTTCGTCATCGAGTTTCGGGATCGCCCGCGCTTCCTCCAGGAGCTGACGTCGGACTCGATGGCCCTCCAGCGTGCGGCGCGCGACGTCAAAGCCGAGGGGGCCACGGCGCTCTACGACGCGATGGTCCTCGGCCTCTACCAGTTCCGCACCCTGCAGGGGCGCAAGGCGCTCGTCGTCGTCACGGACGGCGACGACAACCGCTCCCATGTCGATTACGACGTCCTTCTCCGCTACGCGCGCACCGCGGGCGCCCCGATCTATTTCATCGCCGTCAACATCCCGCTGACCGACTTCAAGTCGCGCCGCATCACGAAGGCAATCGCGGCGGAATCAGGCGGCGAGGTCTTCGCGATCGGCAGCGCGGCGAAGATGGGAGAGGTCACCAAACGCATCGAGGAGGAGCTGCGCTCGCAGTACATCGTCGCCTATCGGAGCGATTCGACGAAGCCCCCGGGCGATTACCGCGAGGTGGCCGTCGCCCCGGGCAAGCCCGGAGTCACGGTGAGGACGATCCGGGGGTACATACCGGGGTGAGGGGTTGAGCCGGGAAACGGGAAACGGGAAACGGGAAGCGGAAGGGGCCGGGAAACAGGAAACGGAAAACGAAAGACTGCTATCACCCGACCCGAAGACCCGATCAGAGCCTCGTTTTTAATAACGAATGACCATCGGAAGATCCGGCTCGAGGTTTCGGATGACTCCCTGCTTGCCGTCGTCGAGCGTCACGTCGAGCAGCCAGCGGCTGCCCACTTCGAACTTCACGAGCCCGTGACCGGCGATCCAGGAGGCCGCGGATGGAAAGCCGTCCGCGCTCGGCGCCACAACGCGTAGCCCCGTCCAGCGCCGCGCGCCGTTGGGATGGAGGAGCATCGCACCCTTGACCGGATCTCGCGCGAGCGCCTCGTTCCCGGCACGCGTGCCGGCGGGATGGGACGAGATCGAGAGCGAGACCGCTTTGGGCATTTCCTTCGGCGTCATCATCTCGATGAAGGTACCCTTCTCCATCCAATCGGCCGAGATTTTCCAGGTCGCAAAGGGGAACTTCTCCGGCGTCGCTGGGGACCGATCGAAGACGATGCCGATGGGAGAATAGCCGCTCTCCCGCCATGCGGACTTCAAGCGGAACTTCTCGGCGCCGGCTTTCAAGGCCGGGAAAAGGGAACGGTCGGGTCGGGGTAGATGAGCTCGAGAAACCCGTTGAGGAGCTCGACCGTCACTGACGCCGTTCCCTGACCGTCATGGCGGTTGACCGTCGGGGCGATGCGGAACCCCGCCTTCTGGAGCGCCGCGCGTTCGGGCGCGCCCGTCGTAACGACGATCCATGCGTGGCTGAGACTGATGGGCGGCACGTCGGCGGCGAAGGCCCGACCGGCCAACACGGCGAACAACCCGGCGAATTGGACCGCGAGGATCTGTCTCTTCACTGTCTGCCTAGTCCGCCTGCCCCACGTGCCAGCACACGCCTGCCAGGTCGATGAAGTGCACTTCGCGCCCCCATGGGAACTCCAGCGGAGGCTTGACCCGAAACTTCGGGTACTTTTCTTGGAGTTTCCTGCGGGAGACCTCGTCCCACCACAAATCGAGGTCCGGTACGTTGAGCCGGACCATGAAGTTGCCTGCAAACTTCTCGTCGTCGAAACTTTGCAGGATGAACTGCGCAGGGCCGTTACGGAAGCCGGCATACCCGTCGTTCTCCCAGATCTCTTCGAAGCCGAGATCGGCGAAGAGGCGGCGACTGCCGTCGTAGTCTTTCCCGCTCGGGACGAACGGCAACAGCGAAAGCGCGCGCAGATTCCCTCCCTCCACCATCAACGCGTCTCGTTTCCCGTTTCCCGTTTCCCGTTTCCCGGTCCGGGCCCCGGCCCGAAATTGGCCACCACCTCGTACTTCCTGCCCTCGGCGACCAGGCTCGCCGCCGGCTCCGCTCCCCGGAACTCCTCCGCGTCGCGCTTTCGGAGCAGCACGACGAGCCGTTCGCCCGAGCGCCAGCGGCGCCAGAAGTCTTCGCGCGGCCAGAAGATTTCCTTGCGGCGGTCCGGAGGCAGCCACCAGTCCTCGAGCTCGCCCGTGTGGTCCGCGAGCGGCACGATGGACTTCAAGACCCACGGGAACGTCTGGACGTACGTCTTGTAGGAGACGATCGCGGCGCCGGGAACCGCCGCGGATTTCGCCGCGAGCGCGAGGTCGTGAATGTCCCGGGCGAGCGCCGTGCGCGGCCAGAGGAGCGCCAGGGTGAGATAGAGAACCGCCCACCCGGCAGCGAGCGCGGCGAGCGCGGCTTCCTCCCGGCGGCGCGCCGCGTAGCAGACGACGGCTCCGAGCACGAGGCCGCCGGCCCCGAGCAGCGCGAGCGGCCACGCGTGCGCTTCTTCCGTAGCGGCGCGCACCGAGGGGATCGCGATCGCGGCGACCGGGAGAATCCCGGAGAGGATCGCGGCGATTCCCCATCCCCTCCCGAAGGGACCGTCCCGGAGGAGCCCGCGCGCGGCGAGCGCGGCGGCGGGGGGAAACGCAGGAAAGAGGTAGGGCGAGAGCTTGCTGCGGGAGAGCGAGAAGAACACGAACACCACCGCGAACCAGATCAGGAAGAAAAGCGCGTGGGGATGGTCTCGCCCCAGGGGACGCAGGCCCCGGAAAAAGAAGCTCAAGCACGGGACGAACCCGCCGACGAAGACGAGGACGAAGTAGTAGATCGGGCCGGGGCGGCTGGAGATCGGCGTCGCGAACCGCTGGAAGTGCTCGTGGATGAAGAAGAAGTGGAGGAACCCGGGCACCCGGCGCTCCGCGAGCCACAGCCAGGGAAGAACGAGCACGAGAAACGCCGGCACCGCGGGCCCGAGGAGAAACGCGGAGAGCGCCGGGAGCCGGCGGGTCGCGAGACACCAGAGAAACAAGATCGCGCCCGGCAGCGCGATTCCGACGAGCCCCTTGGAGAGGAAGGCCCCCGCGGCGAGCGCGCCCGTCAAGGCGGAGAGCGCGAAAGTCGAGCGCCCGCGGGCGCGCG
>DATNMZ010000393.1:0-4009 GCA_035602095.1 Thermoanaerobaculia bacterium | reverse complement strand
TCCTCGGCGGCCTCGGCAACGTCGTCAACGTCTTGATCGGCGCCGTCGTGTATGCGGTGGTCGACGTGTTCGTCGGCTCCCGGCTGCCTTCGCTTTCGCAGGCGGTCACGTTCGGCATCCTGGTGCTCGTCCTGGTCGTGCGTCCGCACGGGATCGCCGGCCGGTCGGTCTGACCCGGGGGTAAATCGGATGCCGAGAGCCGCGCGAATCGTTCTGTTCGCCGTTCTCCTCGGCGCGCTTCTGCTCCTGCCGCGGTTCGTGAGCTCCTATAAGCTCCTGACCTACACGACCGTTCTCACCCTCGCGCTGATGGCGCAGGGGTGGAACTTCATCGGCGGCTACACGGGATACGCCGCGTTCGGCAACGTCGCCTTCTTCGGGATCGGCGCGTACACCACCGGTCTGCTGATGCTCTCGAAATGGCACGTCCCCTTCTTCGCGGCGATCGCGGCGGGGGCCCTCCTTTCGGCCGCCGTGGCGGCGGCGGTGGGCCTGCCGGTCCTGAGGCTGAAGGGGCACTACTTCGCGATCGCGACGCTCGGTGTCGCGGAAGCGCTGCGCGAGATCGCGTCGAGCTGGGACAGTGTCACGCAGGGCGCCACGGGGATCGACCTCCCGGTCCGAAGCGACAGCTCCTTTTTCTACTACGTCGCTCTCGGTCTCGTGGTCGTCGGGCTCTTCCTGACGGCGTTTCTCGAGCGGTCGAAGCTCGGCTACGGGTGGGTCGCGATCCGCGAGGATCAGGATGCGGCCCGGATGCTCGGCATCAACACGACTCTGTTCAAGGTCCTGGCCTTCGCGCTCTCGGCCGTTTTCGCGGCCCTGGCCGGCGGGATCGTGGCGTACCAGAACATCCACGTCGCTCCGAACGACTTCTTCAAGGTCGAGTACACGCTCCAGATGATCATCGCCTGCGTCATCGGAGGGGTCGGAACGGTCTGGGGCCCGCTCCTGGGCGCGGCGGTGTACCAGCTGCTCTCGACCTATGTCTGGAGCCGTTTCATCGAGCTCCACCCCACGGTTCTCGGCGCCATCATCATTTTCTTCATCGTGTTCCTGCCCCGCGGCTTGATGAACCTCTTCCGGCGCCTCGCGGCGCGCGGGCGCCGGGGCGCAACGGGCGCGCCGCGCAAGCGATTCCTCCGCGACCTCCTGCTCGCCAACGTCCGGGCGAGCCGTCTCGAGTAGACGTAGTGAGCGCCATCGGTAACCCCCGCGCGCCGATCGCCCCGGGCGAGCCCTTGCTCGAGACGCGCGGCCTGACGAAGAAGTTCGGCGGGCTCGTTGCCCTGCAGGGAGTCGATCTCACGATCCGCAAGGGAGAGATCCTGGGGGTGCTCGGCCCCAACGGAGCTGGCAAGACGACGCTGGTCAACTGCATCAGCGGACTGGACAAGCCCACGTCCGGGACCGTCGTCTTCCGCGGCGAGGACATCACGCCTCTGGCCAGCTACAGGATCGGCCGCCTCGGGCTCGCGCGGACCTTCCAGGTCGTCAAGCCCTTGAAGCAGCTGACGGTCCTCGAAAACGTCGCCATCGGCGCCATGTTCGGCGCGAGAGGACGGGAGCGGACCGCCGAGCAGGCTCGCCGCCGGGGAGAGGAGGTTCTCGAGCGTGTCGGTCTGTCCTCCCGCGCCGGGGACAGCGCGAGCGACCTGACGATCCCGGACTTGAAGCGGCTGGAGCTCGCCAAGGCGCTCGCGATGGATCCCGAGATCATCTTTCTCGACGAGGTGATGGCGGGGTTGAACCCGACCGAGGTCGAGTCGGCGATGGAGCTGATCCGCGGGATCAACCGGGACGGCGTGACGCTCTTCGTGATCGAGCACGTCATGAAGGCGATCATGGGGATCTCCGACCGGGTCGTGGTGTTTCATTTCGGAAAGAAGATCGCGGAAGGCAAGCCGCGCGACGTCGTCGAGATGCCCGAGGTCATCGAAGCCTATCTCGGTGAGCGGTTCGCCCGCCGGGCGAGCGGCGCGAGTAGACCGGCGCCGCCGTCCCCGAAGGTCGAGCTTCCATCCCGCCAGCCGGCCCCGCAGGAAAGCGAGGCGCTGCTCGAGATCCGGGATCTGTGCTCCGGATACGGGGACGTCCAGATTCTCTGGGACGTTTCTCTCGAGGTCCGCAAGGGAGAGGTCGTGGCCTTGATCGGCGCGAACGGCGCCGGCAAGACGACCCTGCTGAACACGGTGTCTCAGCTTCTCCGCCCGCGGTCGGGGTCGATCCGGTTCGACGGCCGCGACATCACGCGGGCGCGGTCCGAGGAGGTCGTCGGCGCGGGCATCATCCACGTCCCCCAGGGCCGGCGGCTGTTCCCCGGCCTGACGATCCGCGAAAACCTTCTCCAGGGCGTGTACCTGCGGAAGGACGCGAAGAAGATCGCGGAGGACCTCGACTGGGTGTACGGGCTGCTGCCAAGGCTCAAGGAGCGCGCCGACCAGCTCGCGGGCCGGCTGTCCGGCGGAGAGCAGCAGATGTGCGCGATCGGCCGCGGGTTGATGGGGCGGCCGCGACTTCTCCTGATCGACGAGCTCTCTCTCGGGCTCGCTCCGCTCGTCGTCGAGACCCTTCTCGACCTGATCTCCGACATCAACCGGAGCGGGACGACCGTTTTGCTCGTCGAGCAGGACGTGCAGGTCGCGCTCGAGCACGCCCACCGGGGTTACGTCCTCGAGACGGGCCGCATCGTCCAGTCGAGCCCGGCCGCGGAACTGCTCCAGGATCCCCGCATCCGGCAGGCATACCTCGGACTGTAGGCTTTGACCGTGGCCGATCCGGCCGATTCCGTCCGTCTGCCGCACTCCCGCCGCGCCGCCGCGGCTTTGACGCTGGCGACGGTCGCGGTATACGCCGACATCTACATCCCGCAGCCGATCCTGCCGCTGCTCTCGCGCGAATTCGGAGTGCGCCCCGCCGCCGCGGGCCTGACCATCTCGGTGGTCGTACTGATGATCGCGCTCGTCTCGATTCCCTACGGGTCGTTGAGCGACGCGGTCGGGCGAAAGCCGGTGATGGTCACGAGCCTGTTTCTCCTCGCCGTCCCGACGCTCCTGTGCGCCGCGGCTCCGTCCTACCGGGCGCTCCTCGTCTTCCGGGCCCTCCAGGGGGCCTTGATCCCGGGGGTCACCGCGGTCGCGGTCGCATACCTCGGAGACCACTTCAGCGCGGCCGAGCTCGGGCCGAAAGTCGGCGGCTGGATCGCGGCCTCCGTGGCCGGAGGGCTCGCGGGCCGGGTCGTGAGCGGGCTCCTGGCGGACTGGTGGAACTGGCGCGCTCCGTTCCTGCTCTTCGGCGGTCTGACGGTTCTCGGCGCGGCCGCGATCGTGCGGGAGCTGCCGCGCGCGGGCGTCCGGTCGCCGCGGCTGTCGCTTCCCTCCCGCGACCTCCTCCAGCACTTCTCGAACCGCCGCCTCGTCGGCGCGTTCGTCATCGGCGGCGCCGTCTTCTTCTGCTTCATCGGAGTCTTCACCTACCTGCCCTACTACCTGACCGCGGCGCCCTTCCACCTTTCGACCGCCTTCGTCTCGAGCATCTACCTCGTGTACATCGCCGGCATCTTCGCCTCGATCGTTTCCGGCCGCCTCTCGGCGCGGTTCGGAGCGCGTCCGATGATGGCCGTGGGGCTGGCGATCGCGGGTTGCGCCGTCGCGGGGACCCTCGTGCGCTCGACGCCCTTCATCGTCGCAAGCCTGGTGGTTCTCTGCGTGGGAATGTTCACCGTCCAGTCGACCGCTCCAGCCTTCGTCAACGCGAACGCCCGCCGGGCCAAAGGCGCCGCGGGCGCCCTGTACGTGACCTTCTATTACGTCGGCGCGACCTTCGGGTCGCTTCTGCCGGGTCTCGCCTGGCAGCAGTGGGGATGGCCGGGAGTGGCCGCGTCGTGCGCCGCGGCACTCGGCGTCGGCCTGGCGGCGGACGCAATTCTGTGCGTCTAGCACGTCGCTTCGCGCTGCGCGAGGGATCTGGCTTCGCCACCGGCGAGCGGCTCGGCCGGATGCGGCCTTCG
>DATNMZ010000392.1:0-16344 GCA_035602095.1 Thermoanaerobaculia bacterium | reverse complement strand
CTCGCGGCGCATGCTCCAGAACCGATCCAGGTGCGCCGGCGCGTGAATGTAGGTGTTGCGGTGGAGCATCCCGTAGCGCACGAAGACGGCGTTTTCGAGCCCGGGGATCTTGCGGAAAATACGCTGCTGCTCCGGGATCTTCAGCTTGGTCTGGAACCCGACGAGGTTGTAGTGCTCCTTCGCGAGATCGTCCTGCCGCAGCTGCACGACGGCCCACGGGATCCGCCCGGTCGAAGGTTCGGGAAGGCCCATCGGTTTCATCGGCCCGTGCCGGAGCGTCTCCCGGCCGCGCTCCGCCATCACCTCGATCGGGAGGCATCCTTCGAAGTAGATCCCCTTCTCGAAATCGTGCACGGGCACCGTGTCTCCGGCCAGGAGGTCCGTCATCAGCTCTTCGTACTGCTCGCGCGTGAGCGGGCAGTTCCAGTAGTCGGCGCCCCCCTTCCCCTTGCCGTATCGCGAGAGTGCGTACATCTTCGAGAAGTCGAGGGAGTCGGAGACGACGACCGGCGCGATCGAGTCGTAGAAGTAGAGGTCCTCGGTCCCGAGGAGCTTTCCAACCGCCGCGTCGAGCGCCGGCGAGGTGAGCGGGCCGGTGGCGATGACGACGTGACCCTGCGAGACGGGCGGGATCTCCCGCACTTCTTCCCGCACGACTTCGACCCCGGGCAGAGCGGTCAACGCCTCCGTCACGGCTCGAGCGAAGATGTCGCGGTCCATCGCGAGCGCGTCCCCCGCCGGGAGGGCCGCCGCGCGGGCGCTCCGGAGGATCAAGGAGTCGAGCTCCTCCATTTCGCGCTTCAACAGCCCCACCGCGTTCAACGGGTTGTCCGACCGGAACGAGTTGGAGCACACGAGCTCCGCGAAACGATCCGTGCGGTGCGCCGCCGTCGAGACTTTCGGACGCATCTCGAAGAGACGGACCCGGTGGCCGCGCCGCGCCAGCTGCCAGGCGCATTCGGAGCCCGCCAGCCCCGCTCCCACGACCGTGACGGGATTGTTCACCGGCGCATTCTACGAGCGGAGCGAGGCGGCGGCTACTTCCGGGCCTCCCGCCGGGCGACGGGGATCACGAAACGGATCGACGTCAGCCGCGGCGAGAACGCCGCGATCTTGTTGTCCACGAGCCCCGCCGCGAGGCCGGCTCTCTGAACGTCGGCCCAGGAATAGGGGAACGAAAGCTCCTTCGCGAACGGCTTCTTCGGCAGCACCACCCAGAGCGAGCCCGAACGCGCGAGTCTCTTCTCGAGATCCCGGTAGAAGGCGGAGAGCGAGCCCTCCAGCGGGACTTCCGCCATCACCCACGCGAGTGGCGCCGCCGGCAGCTTCGCCACCCGCTCGACGAGCGGCCCGAAGATCGCGCGCAGAGTCTTCACGAATTCCACCGAGTCTCCGCGCGCGTAGGCGGGCTCGTCTCCGGGTAGGGAGAACTTCCCCCACGGCGTGATCACGTCCGCCATTCTAGGAGCGGCCTGTCTCCTAAACGGCGCGGAGGGTCCGCCGGCCGGTTTCCCGATCCTCGGGTCGGCCGCACTCGCGGCGCGCGAGTCGACGGAAGAGCGTTCGGACGCCTTCCCGGACCCTGGGTCGGAAGGCGAATCCCACGAGCGGGGCGTCCTCTGCGGAGCTTCCCCACGCGTAAGCCGCCGCATTTCCGTTGCCGGGCCAGACGCGCGCG
The DNA here is from genome assembly GCA_035602095.1 of Thermoanaerobaculia bacterium. Taxonomy (GTDB): domain Bacteria; phylum Acidobacteriota; class Thermoanaerobaculia; order UBA5066; family Gp7-AA6; genus JALYUA01. Next base: position 14,666 of record DATNMZ010000392.1, on the reverse strand, counting down.
TAGACCTCGAACTGCTTCGCGAGAAACGCGGCGTCCACGGGGAACCCGTCCTGCTCGAACGCCTGGAGAACCGGCAGGACGGGGACATCGCCCGGCGTGCGGCGGGCAATCTCGGAGAGAAGAAACTCGAGCCGCGGCTGCCACGAGTCCTCCTCTGCCGCGGTGCCGAGGACGGTGGTGCCGACCGGGTAGAAATAGGGCGTGACGGCGTCCGTGTACTCGGGTCGGTACACGGCATCGAGATACCCGGGATCGGAGGCGATCGGGTCGAGCCGCGTCGGGTGGAGCACCAGCGCGCCGGGAAAAATCTCTTTCAGCGTCTCGTAGGTCCGGCGCTGGTCTTCCGGGGTCGTGTACCCCTCCACCGTTTCGTCATCCTCGTAATAGATGCCCGAGACGTCCGGGACCGAGGCCAGCCGGTCGCGGGCCGCGGGATCCGCCGCCACGCGCTCCACTTCCCGGGTGGTCATGTAGGCGATGTAGTGGACTCCAGCCGCGCGCGCCTGTGCCGCCGTGGCCGCGTCCGGAGCCGAATGCGTCGAGAGCGTATTCGCGCCGAGCGTCCGGACAGCCCGGAGAGCGTCGGCGAGCCTCTCCGGCTGCTCGACCACGATGACGCGGAGGTTCCAGGGATCGAGCGGCCCCCTTTCCGTGAAATCGGGGCACCCCGGGTTCCCCGCGGAGAGAGTGCCGGCGGCGAAGTATGAGAACGCCGCCACCGCCGCCCCGAGGAAACGAAGAATGGCAGAGCTCACGAGAGGTCTCAGGCTGGTTGATACGGACCGAGAAAACAAAACGTCCGGGTCCCGCCGGAACGCTCCTTCGACCTCCGCCGGGAGAACGCTTCAGCTCGCGCGGCGCCGGGGGGCGGCTTTCTTGCTCCGCCCCGCCTTCTCGACCGCGACGGCCGGGGCGGGCGGCGCCTCCGCCTCAAGGGAAGCGTCCGCCGGCTTGCGCTTGCGGGAAGGCTTCGCGGGAGCGGCCGAGGGGGTGAGAAACACGTCTCGCATTTCGGGGATCGCTCCCGCGGGCTTCTCGAACCCGCAGCCGGCCTTGTCGCACGCGAAGACCGCGCCGCCTTTTCTGTCTCGAACGAGCAGGTACGGGTTCGCGCACTGCGGGCATGCTTGCGGAATGGGGCGCACCGAGAGCGTGAAATCGCAGTTGGGGTAATTCACGCACCCGTAGAACGGCCGGAAGCGGCCGCGCCGTTCCGCGATGACGCCGCCGTCCTTGGGACACACGACGCCGGTGTCCCGCACGGGCTTCGGCGGCTTGTACCGGCAGGCGGGGTAATTCGAGCAGGAGACGTAGGCGCCGAAGCGGCCGTGCCGCTTGACGAGCGCGTGCCCGCAGTCGGGGCACTTCTCCCCCGTCGGTTCGTCCGGCCGGGCTTCGGCCTTGCCGCCGGCCATGACGACGTTGACGACGTTTCGGCACTTCGGGTACGCCGTGCAGCCGAGAAAGGCGGAGCCGGCGCGGCTCTGGCGCAGCTTCATCGGCGAGCCGCACTCTTCGCACATCGTGTTCTCGAGATCGGACGCGTCCACGGCGTCCTCCTCGGGGTCCGGGATGTTCTCCGTAAACGTGCAACTCGGATACCCGCTGCACGCCACGAAGAGGCCGTTCTTGCCCATCCGGAGCTTGAGCTTCTTGCCGCATTTCGGACAGGCTTCCGGCGTCTGCGGGACGACCGGGAAGGACAGCAGCTTGCGCGCCTGCCCGAGGGGGATGCCCGCCTTGCCCGAGACCATTTCTTCGAGCGCCCGCTCGCGGTCCGCCGTGAAGGTCTTGTCGAACTCCGCGATGGCCGTCTTCCATGGCAGCGTGCCGTCCTCGACCTCGTCCAGCCTCTCCTCCATTCGCGCGGTGTAGGAGGTCTCGAAGAAGTCGCCGAAGTACGGCAGCAGCAGCTCGATGACGGTCCGACCGAGCGCCGTCGGGATGAACCGCCGGTCCTTCTTCCGCACGTACTCGCGGTCCTCGATCTTGCGCAGGATCTCGGCGTAGGTGGAGGGGCGGCCGATGCCGTTCTCCTCGAGAAACTTCACGAGCGACGCCTCGTTGAATCGGGGCGGCGGCTGCGTCGCCTTCTTCTCCGGGATGACGGCGACCAGCTTCAGGGTCTCGCCCTGGGTCAGAGCCGGAAGGCGCGTGCTCTCTTTCTCCTTCTCTTTGTCCTTTTCGCCGTCCTCTTCTTCCTCTGCCGCGACGCCGTACGCGGCGAGGTACCCCGGCGTCTTCAGCGTGGAGCCGGAGGCGCGGTACACCGCCTTGCCGACTTCGATCTCCGCGGATGTCGTGTCGTACACCGCAGGATTCATCTGGGACGCGACGAAACGCTCCCAGATCAGCCGGTAGACCTTCGACTCGTCGGTCGACAGGTGACGGGCGACTGCCTCGGGCGGCAGATCCAGGTAAGTCGGGCGGATCGCTTCGTGGGCGTCCTGAGTATCCCGGCGGCTCTTGAAGAAGCGGGCGGATTCCGGAAGCGTGTCGGCGCCGTATCGGCTCGCGATGTGCTCCCGGACGGCGGCGAGAGCCTCGCTGGAGACGCGCGTCGAATCCGTGCGCATGTAGGTGATGAGTCCCACCGTCCCGCGGCCCGGAATCTCGCGCCCTTCGTAGAGCCTCTGGGCGACCTGCATCGTGCGCCGCACCGCGAAGCCCAGGCGGCGGGCCGCGGCCTGCTGGAGCTGCGACGTGATGAAAGGCGGCGCCGGATTCTTGCGCCGTTCGGCGCTCTCGACCTTCGCGACTTTCCACGTCGCGCCTTCGACGTTCTCGCGGACCCGCGTGGCGGCCGACTCGGAGTCCAGGCGCGGATCGGTTCCGTCGAATTTCAGCTTCGTCCCCTCGAAGGAGACGAGGCGCGCCGGGAACACCGGCGGCGTCTTCCCTTCGAGCTCGGCGTCCACCGTCCAGTACTCGACGGGTCGGAACGCCTCGATCGCCTGCTCGCGTTCGCAGATGATCCGCAGAGCGACCGTCTGGACCCGGCCGGCCGAAAGGCCGCGCCAGATCTTCTTCCAGAGGAGATCGGAGACCTCGTAGCCGACGAGCCGATCGATGATCCGGCGCGCTTGCTGGGCGTCCACCTTGCGCGCGTCGATCTCGCCCGCGTCCTCCAGGGCCTTCAGCACGGCCTTCTTCGTGATTTCGTTGAAACGGACCCGCTTGAAGAACGTGTCCTTCCCCCCGGTCCCCTTCCCCGATCCCTTCAGCGACTCGAACAGGTGCCAGGAGATCGCCTCCCCTTCCCGGTCGGGGTCGGCGGCCAGGTAGACCGCGTCGGACGTGCGCGCGGCCTTCTTCAGGTCGTTCAGGGTCTTCTCTTTGCCGGCGAGGACCTCGTAGGTCGGCTCGTAGGCGTGGCTCCGGTCGACGCCCAGGCCCTTTCTGGGCAAGTCGCGAACATGCCCGTAGGAGGCGAGCACGCGGAAGTCCTTGCCGAGGAACTTTTCCAGGGTCTTCGCTTTTGCGGGCGACTCGACGATGACGAGGGAACGGGTCATCCGGGCGGTGGAAACTGGCATATTCGGGCGGAAAGCGCAAACCGAGCCTCTGCCCGACCCTCGCAACAAAGGCCTATTCCTCTCTCGTAAACACTTGAGGGGAAACGCCTAGAAGACCAGGCCGGGCCGGCACCCCCTCTACTGGGCAACGGGACCCCCCGAGAGTCCGTAGCGTCCCGCCCCGGTTTCCCGCGCGAGCCCCGCCGCTTCGAGCTCGAAAAGCGCCGCCAGGACCGTGGCGGCGGGCAGGTCGGCCTCCTGGGCGAGCTCATCGGCGCTCGCCGTCCCCTCTCGAGCGAGCGTGGAAAGGAGGGCGCGAGCTTCCGTCGAAAGGTCGAGCCTCGCCCCGGCCGGCGGCGCCGCGGGGAGTCCCGCGGGCCCTCCGACCGCCGGAAAGAGCTCGGCCAGCACGTCTTCCGCCCCGCGGCAGAGGATGGCTCCGTCGCGGAGCAGCTCGTGGGCGCCCACGGACGTCTCGGAAAACACGCTGCCGGGCACCGCGAAGACGTCGCGCCCGAAATCCGCCGCGAGACGCGCGGTGATCAGCGAGCCGCTCCGGCGCGAGGCCTCGACGACGACGACCCCTGCGGAGATTCCGGCGATGATCCGGTTGCGAATGGGGAAATTGCCGGCGCGAGGCTCCTCGCCGGGCGGGTACTCGGACACGATCAGGTGATCCGGGCGGAGCGTCTCCTTCAGCCGTGCGTTCTCGCGTGGATAGTCGACGTCGAGCCCGCATCCCAGCACCGCGATCGTGCCGCCCGGCCCTTCCCGGGCGGCGTCGTGCGCCGCGGTGTCGACTCCGCGAGCAAACCCCGAGACGACGCACACGCCCGCCAGAGACAGGTCGCGCGCGAGCCGAAATGCGACTTCGCGGCCATAGCGGGAGGCCCCCCGGGACCCGACAATCGCGACGGCGGGCAGCTTCAAGCGGGCGAGATTGCCGGAGGTGAACAGGAGAAACGGGGGGTCGGCGATCTCGGCGAGGGCGCTCGGGTACGAATCGTCGAATGCCGTCACGATCGAGATGCCCGCCCGCTCGAGGTCCGCGGCCCAGCGCTCGGCTTCTCGGTCGTCGGCCGACCGCAGCAGCGCGCGCGCTCGTTCGGCGGAGCGGAGCCCCTGAGCGAGTTGTGCCTCGGGCGCGGCGAGCGCCGCCTCGACCCCTCCGAGCTCCCGTACCACCGGCCACACGCGCCGGGGAGAAAGCTCGACCGAGCGCGCCCAGGAAAGCGCTACGCGCCGGAGGAACGGGGCTTCGGACACCGTCTTTCTGCCTCCTTAACGGACTCTTAAGAAGCCGGCGCACGGAAGCGCGAGCGCAAGACGGGCGGACGGCTCTTTTATCCGAATTGTCACCGCACGGTGAAAGACCCCGGGAAGAAAACCCCCGCGCGACGCTTTCCTATAATAGCCGCCGGCGATCGGAGCAAAAACGTGACGCGACCTGCCGCTCTCGTCCTCCTGGCCTGGACCGCAGCCATCGGATGCGCGGGGTACTCGCACACCGAAAAGGCGAAATCGCAGATCGCCTTCGGGTCGGAGGTCGCCCGCAAGGGGTTGTGGCGGGAAGCCTCGTTCCGGTTCGAGCAGGCGATCGCGAAGGAACCGAACAACGCTCGGGCGCACAACAACCTGGCGGTCGCCCTGGAAGCCACGGGCGAATACGCCCGGGCGCTCGCCGAGTACAAGCGGGCGCTCGAGCTCGACCCCAAAGACACGTACATCCGCCGCAACTATGCGCGGTTCGCGGAGTTCTACACGTCCTATACCCGGACTTCCGGAAAGGCCGCCAGTGGCTCGTAACCGGCCGGCCCGATACCTTGCGTCGCTGCTGGCCCTCCTGCTCGTCCCTTTCTTTTCCACGACTCCCGCCTTCGCCGGGGTGTCGCAGGTCCGGCTGAAGCTCCCCTTGAAACCGCGGCTTCCCCTGCGCGGCAATGAAAGGATCGCGCTCGCGCCGTTCCTGATCGTCGCGGACGCCGATCGCGCGCGAGACAAGAGGCTGCAGAACGTCGACCTGCAGGCGGAATTTCACCGGTTCCTGAAGAAGCAGATCGACAAGAAGACGAAGCTCGAGGTGATCGAGACGCCACCCGACCTGAAGCTTCCCACCCAGAACCTGTCCGAGCTCGGGCGCGCCGCGGAGTTCTGGCGCTCGGTCGGGATTCTGACGGCGGCGGAGATCGTGGTGTCGGGAAGCCTCGAGTTCCGGGTCGAGGACCGCTCCGGCTACAAGACCGAGGAGTACACCTCCCCGATCAACGGGCAGACGTACTACCGCCAGATGTACGTCGAGCAGACGGGCTTCGTGTTCGACATCGTGTTTCTCGTCTTCGATGGCCGCACGGGCGAGAAGATCCTCCAGGACGAGTTCAAGGACTTCCGCCAGACGGGGGGACGGCGCGCCGACGAGCTTCAGGGCCTCTTCGAGAACCTCTTCTCCCTCGAGAACCAGATCCTGAACCTCTTCGTCGCACGCGAGCGCGAGGCCGACCGGTACATCTTCTCCGACTGACCACTGTCGACGGGAGTCCTGGAATGAAGAAAACAGCGCTCGCCTTGACCCTCCTTCTGTGCGCCGCCCGGGCCCGCGGGCAGGAAGGGTTCGGCGAGAACAAGATCGTCTACGACCAGTTCGACTGGCGGACCTATCGCTCGACGCACTTCACCATCTACTTCTACGAGAAGGAGCGAACCTCTCTGCAGAAGGTGGCCTCCTACGCGGAGAGCGCGTACGACGACATCTCGCGCCAGCTCAATTTCCAGATTCCGAAGCCGATCAATCTCATCTACTACGCGACGCACTCGGATTTCGAGCAAACCAACACGCTCCTGAACTTCATCCCGGAGGGCATCGGCGCCTTCGCCCTTCCGTCGCGCAACCGGATGGTGCTGCCGGTCGACCTTCCCGACGAGAAGCTGCAGCAGTTGATCGCCCACGAGCTCACGCACGTCTTCCAGTTCGAAATCCTGTTCGGCGGAAACTACCTGCGCGCCGCCACGACGAACGCGCCCCAGTGGTTCCTGGAAGGAATGGCGTCGTACTACGGGAACGATGAGGACAACAAGGACCGAATGGTCCTGCGCGACGCCGTCCTTGCGGACCGCGTGCCCGAAGTCACGCAGCGCGGCATCAACGGCTACATCGCCTACCGGTTCGGGCACGCCGTCTTCGATTTCATCGCGGCCGAATGGGGCAAGGACGCGACGCGCGAATTCGTCTACGAGTTCCGGAACCAGATCGGCGCCAGCGTCGAGAAGGCCGTCAAGCGGCAGTTCAACGTCTCCGGCGAGGACTTCGACATCAAGTTCCGCCGCTACCTGCGCCAGCGTTATCTCAAGATCCTGGCCGAGAAGGGAGAGCCGATCGACTTCGGGGAGAAGTTCAAGGTCGTCGACTCCCCCTCCGCCGAGACGACGCCGCGCGCCTTCCCGTCCGGCGACTTCGTGGCCTGCATGACGACGTACAAGAACGACGCGGACGTCGTCCTCATGTCGACGCGGGACCGCAAGCTCTACAAGAACCTGACGCGAGGCTACACGACCACCTACGAGTACCTCGTGTCCCAGTGGGTGACGACGGGGCCGCAGAGCGGAGCGGACATCGGCGTTTCGGCGGACGGCAACACGGTCGCGGTCTTTGCCCGCCGCGAGCGGGGCCGCGACCTGCTCCTCTTGAACGCGCTGACCGGCGGCATCCGCGAGCGAGTCGAGATGCCCGACCTCGACCAGCAACTGAACCCGACTTTCTCTCCCGACGGGAACACCGTTCTCTTCCGGGCGCTCTTGAACGGACGCTCCGATATTTTTTCCTACGATCTGACCGCCCACAAGCTGACGAATTTGACCGACGACGACGCGTGGGATTTCGGCCCGGCCTTCTCGCCGGACGGCCGGTGGATCTACTACTCCTCCGTGCGCGGCTCGAAGTCCAAGATCTTCCGGTTTCATCCGGACACGCCGGACTCGCGAGAGCAGATCACCTACGGGGACTGGAACGACGAGGACCCGGCGCTCTCGCCCGACGGCAAGCGGCTCTTCTTCATCTCGGACCGAGACGCCTCGATCTACAACGTCTATTCGATTCACCTCGAGACGGGCGAGACGTTCATGCACACGAACGTCGTCGCCGGCGTGTTCACTCCGACCGTCTTCGTCGGGAAGGACAACACGGAGAAGCTCGTCTACTCGGCGTACTACAAAGGCCGTTTCACGCTCTACATCGCGGACTCGAAAAAGCCGTTCAAGCGGCTGCCGGAGCTCGCGCCCGTTCCCTCGCCCGTCGGCCCGGGCGGCGTGACCCCGTTCCAGCCGGCCATCGAGGTCTCCGTCGATCCGGAGAAGGTCACGAAGAAGCTCTCCCGCAAGCTCCAGCTCGAAGACGCCCAGATCAACGCCGGCGTCAACACGGACCAGACCTTCGTCTCGAACACCGTGCTCATATTCGGGGACAACCTCGGGGACCGGCGGCTCTACGCCATCTTCCAGTCGCTCTCTTCCTTCACGAATTTTGACTTCATCTACCTCGACCTCACCCACAGGCTCCAGAAGGGCATCGAGCTCTTCGACGACCGGACCTACTTCCTCGCCCTGGATCAGCGGTTCGGCCAGGACGTCCTCGTCCGCGACCGCCGCGTGTTCCGGATCACGGGAGCGATGCTCGAGGCGATCTACCCCCTCTCCCGGTACCACCGCCTCGAAGGCCAGCTCGGCTACATCTCGCGCTCCTACGACTTCCCCTTTGCCGTGCAGAACAACGACGGGACGCAGACCTTTCTCGTGAGCGCGCGCACGGACAACTACCCGCAGATCGGCGGCGCGTTCGTCGGCGACACGGTCCTCTACCGCGAGTGGGGACCGCTGTCCGGCCACCGATACCGCTTCGGAGTGAGCTGGGCGCCGGACTTGAAGAGGAGCTCGACCTCGAGCTTCACCGGCGTCACGACCTCGACGGGGTCGACGCTCACGCAGGACGTGACGGTCGATTTGCGCCGTTACATCAAGATCACGGATCGGTCGCTCCTCGCGGTGAGGCTCTTCGGGGCCCGATCGACGGGGAACTTTCCGAACGTCTATTACTTCGGCGGCCTCGACACCCTGCGCGGGCTCGACTTTCGCGAACAGATCGGGAACACGATCGCCTATGCCAACTTCGAGTTCCGTTTTCCCTTGATCGACCTGCTCGCGTTCCCGTTCGGAGGCTTTACCAACATCCGGGGGCACTTCTTCGTGGACGTCGGCGGCGCGGCGCTCAAGGACCAGAAGTTCCGATTCTGGGACGCGAGCCAGCACCAGCTCGTCGACGGGAAGGCCTCGTATGGCTACGGACTCCAGATCCAGTTTCTGGGGCTTCTCCTCCACTGGGACTTCGCGCACTTGACCGACTTCCGCAAGACCTACTCGGGACTGAGGACCTCGTTCTACATCGGCACGGAGTTTTGAGCCTTCCGGCGACCGGAGGACCCGTCCCGGCCCTTCGCCTTCCACCGGACGCTTCGCGCCTTGCGCGCCCGGGCTAAGATCCCGGCAACGTGTCGCAGGGAACATCGCTGGCGATCCGGGCTCTCGGGCCTTACGGAGGGTCCGCGCCGGGCTATCGGCTCACCACTTTCCTGGTCGACGGAGAATCCGCTCTGGACGCCGGAGCGTTGACCGACGCGCTTCCGCTTTCGGCGCAGCGTCGCGTGCGGCGCGTTTTCCTGACCCACGCGCACTTCGATCACATCGCTTCGCTCCCGTTCCTGATGGAGAATCTCTACGGCCAGGCGACCCCTCTCGAGATCCTCGCGCCCGCGCCCGTGCTCGCAACGCTGGCGCGCGACATCTTGAACGACCGCGTCTGGCCCGATTTCACGCGGCTTCCCTCCCGGGCGCGGCCCTCGGTTCGGCTGAGGGCGCTGCTCGAGAAGAAACCCTTCCGCGCCGGGCGGGTGACCTTCACGCCGTTCCCGGTGAGCCACATCGTCCCGGCCTACGGGTACGTCGTCGCCAAGCCGGGGCGGTCCGTGCTGTTCTCGGGCGACACGGAGGCGACAGACAGTCTGTGGCGAGCCGCCCGGACCGCTCGCCACTTGAAGGCGATCTTTCTCGAGCTCTCCTTCTCCGATGCGCAGATGGACGTGGCGCGCGCCTCGCGACACCTGACCCCGTCGCTCGTCCGGCTGGAGCTCGCGAAAGCGCCGCCGCGCGTGCCGATCTTCCTCTACCACATGAAGCCGCCGTCGATGGGCCGCATCCGACGCGAGATCGAGGCCCTCCGGGAGCCGCGACTGCGCCTGCTCGAGTCCGAACGCAGCTTCCGGTTTTAGGTGGTCCTAGCGGCGGTAAGACCTGACCCCGACCTGACCCCGGCCTGACCCCTACGGGCAAAGCGCCCGCTTCAGCTCTCCGCGCCGATCCGGCGCGCCCAGGCGAGCAGGTCGAGCGCGAGCGTGCCGGCGATTCTTCCGCGCATCGAGTCGTTGCGCAGCAGGTCGAGACGCGGGCCCGCGAGTGTCAAACGGCGGATGAGCCACGCGCGGCCGTGCCGCTCTTCGACGTCCCAGGTCGAGATGCTGCCGCCGCGCTCGACCCGAACCGAGCGGCCCGCGTCGTCCGCGGAGACTCGCTCCGCGACCGCAGCGGTTTCCGCCGCCGCGCTGCCCGGGGCCGCGGCCGGCGCCGCGAGTCGGACGTCCCAGGCTCGAGGACCGGCGGGCGTCGTCACGACGTGGCCCGCCACCCCCTCGTGGAGCCGGGCGTACGCCGGCGCCGAGGCGACGGCGGCGTACGCCGCGTCCGCCGAGCCCGGCGCTTCCAGGAAGACCTCTACCTTCGCGTCCGGGAACTCGGGCTCGCCGTCGCCGGCGATCGCGAAGGCCGCCACGAGAAGCTCCGCGTCCATCCCGAAGAGCTCTTCGAGGACGGCGGGCCGCGGCCCGGAAATCGGGATACGCGTCCGGGAGTGCAGATCGTCGATGCGCACCTCGCCGCGCGCAAAGGAAATTTTCCGGCTTTCGATTTGCCGGTGGAGAAGCACCTGCGAGAGGAAGTTCGAGTCGGGGCGAAAGGTCGCCCGCCAGCGCGTCTCAAACTCGTCGTCCGAGACGGCTGCCGAAAAGATCTCCACCTCCCGAGGCCCTTCGGGCACTCCCCCGTCGAAAACGATGCGGATGCCCCGGGCGCTCGGCCGGACGACGAGGGCGCCGACGCCCGTCTCGGCCCGCTCGGTCCCCGGCGGCAGGAGCGCCGGGAGGGGAAACCCGACGTCGCAAATCCAGTCACTTTCCGCAAGGCTCACGAGGAGCGCCGCGTGATCGAAATCGTCGCGAACGCGCCCGAGCGCCCGGCGGGTCGAGAACCCGAGCTCCGAGAGGAGCGCATCGAAGGCGGCGACCCGGGCAAAGCAAGTTCCGCCCGCACCCGACGCGAGACGCTCCTCCCAGAAGATCTCGGGGTTTCGCGGCCGGGCAGCGGGGTCCGCGACGGCGGCCTGTCGCAGGATCTTCGTGGCCGTCTCGAACGGGACGCGGTCGTTGAAACGGAGAAAGAGGCGTTCGAGAAAACCGGGCCCCGGCTCCGCGCGGGACACCTCGAGGTCTTCGAGAATCTCGTCGACCGGGATCGTCAACGCTTCTTCGTCAGCTTCTCGACGAGGGCATGGATCCGCGAGCGCCCCTCGGGAGCGAACCAGAAATCGAGGAAGGGGTCCGTCTCCCGGGCGGTGTCGAACCGCGCGAGCGCCTCCGCGCGGGAACGCCGCTTGATTTCGGCGTGGGCGGCGCGCGGCTGATTTCCGAGCGTGCGGACCCGCTCGACGGACCGATCGAGAAGCTCGGCCGCCGGGACGACCCGGTCGAGGAGTCCGCAAGCCAGGGCGCGGGCGACGGGCAAATTCTCCCCGGAGGCGGCGAGCCGTTCGGCCCCGCGGTCGCCCAGCAGATACCGAAAGATCTCGAAGAGAGGCCTCGGGATCGGCACGGCGAGCGCCACCTCCGAGAGTCCCAGCAATCCCTCCCCTTCCGCCGCGATCCGTTCGTCGGCGGCCGCGGCGAGGATGAGTCCGCCGGCGATGGCGTGGCCGGGAAGCGCCGCGATGAGCGGCCCCGGGTAGGAGAACGCCTCCCGGATGAGCTCCGTGTAGCTCGCGAGAAACTCCGCCATTCCCGCGCGATCGCGGCCGATCAAGAGCGGAAGGTCCCAGCCCGCGGAAAAGATCTTCTGGGACGACGAGACGACCGCCGGCGCACCCGCGCTCTCGCGCAGAGCTCTCCGCAGGTCCTCGATCAGCTCGGGAGAGATCGCGTTCGCGCGGGGGCGATCGAGCGTTAACACGGCGACGCCCTCGCGCTCCTCCACTCGGACGAGCGGGACCGTTGCCGGGACGGGGGTCACTTCCCCGCCACCGCCGCCGCGCCCTCGAAACAGAGGCGGTGAACGCGGTCGTCCTGCGTCAGCTCCGGGTGGAAGGTCGCCGCGACCACATTTCCCTGTCGAACGAGCGCGGGCGAGTCGCCGTCGCGCGCCAGCACTTCGACTCCGGGTCCGACCGATCGGATCCTGGGAGCTCGGATGAAGACCGCCGGGAGACTCCCGCCGAGCGACGGCGCGTCGACGACGCCCACGAAAGAGTCCGCCTGCCGGCCGTAGGCGTTGCGCTCGATCGTCAGATCGATGAGTCCGAGCCCCTTTTGCGCCGGGTTGATCACTTCCCGGGCGAGAACGATCGCGCCCGCGCAGGTTCCGAGAACCGGCCGGCCGCTCGCGGCGAAACGCTTCAAGGCCTCTTCCCAGGGGGCGTGCTCGAAGAACTTCCAGAGGGTCGTGGACTCCCCTCCCGGAATCACGAGCCCGGCCGCGCCGTCGAGCTCCTCCGGGTTGCGCGCCTCGAAGGAGGCGATGCCGATCCGCGCGAGCGCGGCCTGGTGCGCCGCAAAGTCGCCCTGAAGCGCGAGCACCGCGATGCCGCCGGGAATCCTCTCGCTTCTCACCATCCGCGCGTCTGCATCTGCTCCTCTTCGGGCAGGCTCGCCGCGTCGATCCCCTTCATGCCGGAGCCGAGAGACTCTTCGGCTGCCACGAGAGCATCGGCGTCGCGCCAGTGGGTCGCCGCCTTCACGATGGCCCGCGCGCGCGCCTCGGGATCGTCCGACTTGAATATGCCGGAACCGACGAAGATCGCCTCGGCGCCGAGCGACATGCAGAGGGCCGCGTCCGCCGGAGTGGCGATTCCGCCCGCGGCGAAGTTCGGCACCGGCAGCTTGCCCATCTCGGCCACCGCGACGACGAGCTCGTAGGGCGCCTGGAGCCGTTTGGCCTCGCGCATGCGCTCGTCCTTTCCCATCAGGGTCAGGTTGCGCATCTCCCGCCCGATCTCGCGCAGGTGCTTGACGGCGTGCACGACGTCGCCGGTGCCCGCCTCCCCTTTCGTTCGGATCATCGCCGCGCCTTCGCCGATCCGGCGCAGGGCCTCGCCCAGGTTCCGGCAGCCGCAGACGAAGGGAATCCGGAAGTCATGCTTGTAGACGTGGTTCTCCTCGTCGGCGGGCGTCAAGACCTCGGACTCGTCGATGAAGTCCACCTTCAGAGCTTCCAGAATGCGCGCCTCCGCGGTGTGCCCGATCCGGCATTTCGCCATCACGGGGATCGAGACGGCGCGCTGGATCTCGCGGATCTTGGAGACCGGGGACATGCGCGCCACGCCGCCGTCGCGGCGGATGTCCGCCGGGACCCGCTCGAGCGCCATGACCGCCGCCGCGCCCGACGCCTCGGCGATCTTCGCCTGCTCCGCGTTGACGACGTCCATGATCACGCCGCCCTTCAACATCTCCGCGAGCCCGACCTTGACCCGAAACGTCTCTTCCTGGTTCATTTTCTCGTCTCCTCGTTTCCTTCTAGTTCGACTCGTCTTCGGACCTTGTTTTCGAGGGCGCCCCCCCCGTCAGACGACGGGCGCGGAGTGCGCGGAACGGCCGGCGACGGCCTGCAGGGCCTGGGCGAGCAGCGCGATCCCGCGATCGACGTCCCGCTTGTCCACGCGGGAAACGGAGAGGCGCAGGTTCGCGCGGTCTTCGCCCCGGGGATCGAAGTCCGCGCCCGGCGCGACTCCGACGCCGCGCGCCGCGGCCGCCTCGGCGACGGCGCGCCCCGAGGTGCCCGGCGGCAGGTGCAGCCAGAAGAGCGCCGACCCGACCTCTCCTCCCCAGAAGGAAAGCTCGGGCAGGTGCGTCCGGAGGGCCCGCGCCCCCGCCAGGCGGCGCGTCTCGACTTCGAGCCGGCGCCGGCGGCGCGCCAGGCGGTCCGCGCCGGCCCGGAGAAAGTCGGCGACCGCGGCCTGGATCGGGAGGGGCGTCTGGAAGTCCGCCGTCTTCTTGACTCGGGCGAGCCGCTCGATGATCGCCTGCGGCCCCGCGATCCATCCGAGGCGCAGCCCGGGGACCAGGTCCTTGGAAAGCGTTCCCAGCCAGACGACGCGCTCCGGCTCCCGCACGGCCAAGGGAATCTCTCCGGATTCCGGCTCTTCGTATCCGTCCTCGATGACCAGCGCGCCGGCCGCCGCGGCCCCGTCGAGGAGGGCCTCCCTCGCGGGCGCCCGCGTCGTGACTCCCGTCGGGTTCTGCCGCTCCGGCATCACGTAAACGAGCTTCGCCCGGCGGCCGAACAGGGGAGACGCATCGGGGCCCTCCGGTCCTGCCGGAAGGGGGATCATCTCGACGCCGGAGAAGCGCGCGAGCGCGAGGGCGCCGGAGTAGCTCGGCGACTCGACCGCGATCGCGTCGCCCGGATCGGTGAAGGTCCGGAAGAGGAGGTCCAGGCCCTGCTGCGCGCCGCTCGTGACGAGGATCTCGTCGGGCGACCTCGTGATCCCGGCTTCCGCCAGACGCGCCGAGATCTCCGCGCGCAATTCGGGAAGCCCGAGCGGGGGAGCGTACTGCCAGAGATCCCGCCGCCGGCCCCACGCGGCCGCCAGGGTGGCGATGAACTCGTCGATGGGGAAGAAGCGCTCGTCGGGAGTCAGGCGGGAGAAGTCGGCAACCGAGAGCGCCGAGTCCGCCCGCGCCGGCTCGGAGGCGATCGCCGCGGCGCGCTTGGAAAGCAGGGCGGTCGCATCGAAGAGCCGAGGAGCAGCCGCGCCGACGACGACGGTTCCACTGCCGACCCGTCCCTCGA